>JAAZGU010000169.1 GCA_012511085.1 Erysipelothrix sp.
ATGATAATAAAACCAAGACCTACCATCAAAAATCCCAATATCACTAATAGGATAATCTTATTCATTGCGTCTCCTTTCTTTGCGCAAGCAAATCCTTGAAATGCTTGGTGTAACTTCGATTCACGTAAACTTTCTCATCATTATCCAAATACAAGAGCAACTTACCATTGTAAGCAGCTGCGACCGCGACAATTTTATGCGCATTGACAAGGACACTCTTACCAATGCGAATAAAGCCATCGTCAGCTAAATGTTCTTCATACTCATAAAGCTTTTTCTCAAGGGTTATCACCTGATGGTTGACGATTGTTTCCACCTCGTTTTTAAAGGCTTCAATAACATGGATATCATGGGCGGCAACCCAAACCTTGCCGCGATGTGTTTTTCCAATTAGGGTTGTGGACGGTTTAAAGAGTTGCTTCATCAGCGGTTGTAAATGATGAAGGTTTGACTCATGTAAAACAATCTCGATGGTTTGATTTTCGCTCTGTGTTAAAACCACGTCGACATCACTTTTATAATTTAAGTTAATTGTTTCTTTAACCTTTTGTTTAAAACGGTCATTTCCCTTAATCTTTAAGGCCATCTTTAACCCACCTTCACTTTAGTTAAACCGTGTTTAAAATTCAATAATCTATTCATAAGTTGCGTTTTTAGGCAACAACTTGCGTAATTTTGGGGTGATGGTGTGTGCAAACACGATACCGATGAGGGCACTTGCAAAGCCTTGAATGCTGTTGAGCCCAAAAGAAGCAAGTCCCACATGCCAATCTTGATACAAGAGGGCATCCACACCACCGTAAGCCATCGCAATCCAAAGACCACCCACAACAAAAGGCACAAACTTTCTCAGCTTGCTGCTTAAGCGTTGATATAAATAACCGACCATCAGCCCTTCCATGCCTTTGATGATCAAGGTGAAAATGGCGTATTGTGAATAACCCATCCAGACATCCGCAAAAGCACTGGCAGCACCACCTATGATGAAACTGATATGAATGGGCAACAAGGTGGCGCTTAACATGATGACGCTATCCCCTAAATTCAGGTAACCCCACACAATGGGCACCATCCCCACGATGGTCACCAAGGCAATCAAAGCCATTAAAAGACTCGCTAAAGCTAACCATTTTATGTTTTTCATTAGGAGACTTCCTTGCCAACCCATTGACCAGCAAGGTTGTGGTAGACTTGCGCAGCGTCCATAATCTTCTTGCCTGGCAATTGCAAGCGTTGAATTTTTAAAATACCGTCTGCAACCGCGACTTCACACGCATTTTTATTAAAGTCAATGATGTGATTGCAGGGATAATCATGAGCTTGAGCTTCAAAGTGACTTTGATGCACCTTCACTTTTTGATCTTGAATCATCACATAGCCACCTGGAGTTTCAAGCAGAGCTTGAATTTGTTTGTAAATCATCAAACCCGGCGCTTGCATCTTGATACGTTCATCTGCGGCGGTAATAATGGGCGCAAAGCTTACGGCAGTTTCATCTTGAGCACGGCCCTTAAGTTCACCCTTTAAAATGGGAAACAAATGCTCCTCAATCATTTTTTGACCCAAATCACCCAACTTATCCATGAGCGATGTGGTGGTGTCATCAAAAGCGATGCGTAGCTTTTCTTGGGCATACATATCTCCAGCATCCATCTTTTTAACCATTTCCATCAAGGTGATGCCGCTGTAAGTTTCATTGTTTTTAATGGCGTATTGTACTGGAGCTCCACCCCGGTAGTGTGGTAAAAGCGAGGCGTGCACATTCAAGGCTATCTTTTGCGCTAAGTCCAAGACCTTTTGCGGTAAAAACATGCCATAAGCACAAGTGACAATTGCATCGATCGACTCCTTTTTCAACATTTCATAAAGCTGAGCTCCATCATAGGGTTGAAAAACAACCAAGTCATGCGCTAAGGCCAAGGTTTTCACTTCTGAATATTGAATGCGTTGTTTACGCCCTACCTTTTTATCGGGCTGTGTCACTACCGCTACGACATTCACATCAAGTTTTAACAAGGATGCTAAGATTTTTGCCCCAATCGCGGGGGTTCCCATAAAGACAATGTTGTGCTTCATTAAGCTACCACCTTCCACTCTATTTGTTTGATTGCAATTTAAAAAACGCTTTGTTATAATGATGAGGCAATTAAGGAGGGAATTATGCCGAATATTAAAAGTCAAAAGAAACGGGCGATTACGAACATGAAACGCGAAGCTGCGAACACTTCCCAACGTTCCGCTATGAAAACAAAAATGAAACTCGTTCGTAACTTAGTTGAAGCAGGTGATCTTGAAAAAGCAACCGCCGCCTTCGACGAACTTAATTCACTTTTGGATAAATCGATCACGAGCAACATTCATCATAAGAATTACGTTGCGCGTCAAAAAGCAAAATACGCAAAATTATTATCAACGCTTCAATAAACTGTACCTAAGGTGCGGTTTTTTTATTTTGGCGCACAATGGTTGCGAGTCCACCCAGCGATGTTTCCTTTAATTCCACCGCAATTTTGCTGCCCGTGTAATTCATGGTCGCAATCACATCATCAAATTGCACGAAGTTATCTTTTAAAACGGATAAATTCTCTGCCATAAACACCGCATCAAAAGCCCGTAAGATGGCAGCACCGTTGCGTTCAATGCATGGAATCATCACAAACCCACCAATGGGGTCACAGGTCAAACCGAGATGGTGTTCCATGGCTATTTCGGCCGCTACCTCAATCACTTTGAGTGAATGACCATCCAAAAATGCTTTCGCTGCGGCTGTCATCGACGTTGCGGAACCAACCTCCGCCTGACAACCACCCACTGCTCCTGAAATCGTTGCGTTGTGTTTAATTAAATTCCCAATAATACCAGCAACTGCCATCGCATCGACCAAGCGATGTTTTGAAAACCCTAAATCATGATAGGCATAATACATAAAGGATGCCATCACACCACAGGCTCCCATAGTTGGGGCCGTTACCACAATTTGATTGGAGGCATTTTGCTCATTGGCAGCGTAAGCGTACGCCACCAACTTCAATCTTTTTTGCTTTTCATTGGAACTTAAGCTGTTGGCTTTTAACCATAGATCACGAGCAACCTTCACGAGCTGCAATGGCCCAGGTAAAACACCCTGCGTGTTGATACCATCATAAACGGATTTAAACATCGCATCCAACATTTCGCTTAAATAAGGTTTAATATCAGGTTCAAAATGATACACGTATTGTGCTAAATTCATGTTGTGTGCTTTACAAAAAGAAACGATATCATTAAAGCTTTCGTGAGGATAGACTTGTCGTTGAAAATCGAAATCCTCATTAAGCACTTTAATGGAACCGCCACCAATTGAAAACACAACCCACTCTTTAATCAAGCCATCCGCAGCATCAAAACCCTTTAAAATAAGGCCCGATTGATCTTCATGTTCCCAGTGTGAACAAAATTTAACTTGGGTTGGGATTGGAGCCAGTGTTTTTAAAATAATTTCATCGGTATAATGACCTTTGCCTGTCAGCGCTAAGGAACCGTAAAGTTCCACCTCATAACGCGTGGCATCAGGAGTAATTTCTTTAAACATAAGGCAAGCACGCATGGGCGCCAACGTATGAGATGACGAAGGCCCATACCCTGCTTTGTACATTTCGCGTAGTGATTCCATATTATTTCATCGCCTCCAATAAAAATCGCTCAAAACCAATCTTCTTATCGGTTTTCCCCATTTTAATCGCCTGATCAAGTTGAGCTAGTTGATTCAGGAGCTTTTCAACGTCTGCTTTGTTGGTCTTACTTGCGTATTCCCAGCCCTTTTTAAAAGTGTACTCATGTTCCTTCAAACGGCTTTGGATTTCAAAACGACTTAACTTTTCACTTTGATAATGCAAGATATGGTGCATGATACGATATTGCCAAGCAATGGCTGGAATCAGCGCGGTTTGATCATACTTTTGAATCAGTAAATGATCATAAATTGTCCAGCATGTTTCGTAGTCTTTAAGGATGATTGCTTTTGATAAATCAAAGACATTTTCAGAAATTGGCTTACTGATCAAGGCATTGATGGCATCCACATCGAGCGGGTTTGGATAACTAGCCAACTTTTTTATTTCTTGTTTAATGGAAAGCACGTGTAAAGGTAACCGTTCTGTCAATGCATCCAATTCAAGTTGACCAAGCGCAAGGTTATTTTTCGCAAGTTCGCTGACAACCAGGGTTTTAAAATCACGGTAGCTTAATGATGGAACTTGAATGACCTCTTTGTTTTTAGAAAAGTGTTTAAAAAACTTCAAACGTCGATCATAACTTGGAGCATCAACCATCACAAACAATAAAACATCCTCACTTAAATTATCCAAAATTTCCAATAAGGCGTTCATTTGATAATCGTTCAAATTAGCGAGTTCAGCTTGGGGATTGATGCAATAGACGACTTTGTGTGCATCAAAAAATGAGACGGTCATCAACTCTTCCATGAAATGATTCCAATCAAATTCATAGTTTTCACAATCAAAAAGCAATGGCTCTATGGATGCCGCATATGCATGTTCATCATTCAGCATTGCCTTGGCTTTATTTTCTAATAAATAACGTTCGGCTCCGTACAAAAGTACTTTCATCGTATCACCTATCTTATTATACCAAAATACCCGGCTGAAGTTATGACAAAATATTGATTAAATAATCGTATAAAAGCCAAATCACCATGAACTTGAGTATCCAAAACAGTGACTTGATACTGCGCAAGATTTCTAAGGACTTCCGGTGCCGGGTGTCCATATACTTGGCGATCAGCACTAATGATGCCAAAGGTTGGTTGTAAACTTGCCAAAAATGTGGATGACGTGGATGTTTTGGATCCGTGATGCCCTAGTTTTAAAACATCGACTTGCAAGTGAGGGTAGCTTTTAATCAAATGTTGTTCGGCCATGATGCCGGCATCTCCCATAAATAAAAACTTCAAACGGCCGAGATGCACCAAACCGATGACGCTGTCATCGTTGTTATCAATACCAATATAATCTTGATTAAAAGCTTGGAAATAAAGCCGCTTAAAAACGATGTCCTTTTTTTCTGTATGAATGATTGTTTTAGGCATGCTGATTGTCAAATCCTCAAGCCCTCCACTGTGGTCACTATCATCGTGGCTAATGACAATGCCATCCAAATGTTGAATTCCCAGCGCTTTTAAAGTGTTTAAAATCAAGGGCACGTTTTGAGCACGCCCGACATCAAACATCATGCTACCCTGGCCCTGTGCAAGCTTGATAAGCGTTGCATCAGCTTGACCAACATTTAAGTAAAGGACAAGATCATGCAGCGGATAATACGCAAAGTACACGCACATACCCCATA
>JAAZGU010000016.1 GCA_012511085.1 Erysipelothrix sp.
ATCTTCTTGTTGAATGGCATCGTGCAGTCGATCATCTTCGATAATCACTTTTGAGATATTACTCATGGTCACACGATCTTCTGCTTTTGCAGGCTTAGGGATTAACATTAATACCCCCGTTTCAACGTTTTGATAATCTGGATGCGGCTGTGCTTGATTCGCTTTTAAAAACATCACAATTGGCTCAAGCAATCCTTCCACACTAGCATGATACATGATAAAGCGTTTTTCCGCTATATAAACTACTGAATGAGCTTCACGTTTAATTAAAGCATCGTATATCTTTTCTTGAAGCTGAACTGAGTTAGTGCATTGTTTTGATAACTCAAGTAAATTCGTCAACTTAGATTTTGAAACATCCAAGGTCGTAAGATCAATGTTATGAATGATTTCATAATTGAATTGTTGGCTCCGATTCAACGGACTTTGCGTTTCAAACTTAATCTTATCAATGGCTTCACGGATTAATTTAAGATCGTCAGCCTTCAGCAATGGATTGACAAAGACCGTTGGAATTACCGATTCAATTTCTAAGGTTGCGACCAGCAAATCAATGCCTTGAATGTGACCGTGAACAATTTCTTCCACTGATAATGGAACGACCTTATAAATGTCAGGGAAATGCGACTGTATCTTAGACGATAATAAGGTTGAAACACCAATCCCAGAGGCACACACAACACCAAGATGCAAGCGTTTTGGTTTGTTTTTGTATTTAAGCCGCTCAATCGCGGCTCCAAAATGCAAAGTCAAATAGCCAATCTCATCATCACTGATAATGATTTCGTCATACATGTTCAAAGCACGGGCACTTTCTTTCACGAGCATAAATAACTCATGGTATGTTTCCTTAATTTCCTTCAACAGTGGGTTTCTAATTTCAAGCTTGTTACGCATGCGATTTAGACTTGGAATCACATGCGCTAAAAGCCCGGTAATGAGTTGATCGTCATTTGAAAAATCATAGTGGGACAATTTCGAAAAATTACTAACTAATTTTTCAACCAACATCAACGTTTCGTAGTTCGACAAAACAAAACCAATATCTTGGGATTCATCCAGATAACGGGGGCGTGTTCCTCTTAAATGCATTAAGATGTAACCAATTTCAGCCTTAGGAAATTCAATTTTAAAACGATCTTCAATATCACCAGCAATAATCTTGGCATCACGATACATGGAATCTTCCTGTAAAGATTTAAATAACTCAGGATCCATGGTAATGGCTTCACCGCTTTGGATACGATTGATCGCAACGGTTAAATGAATCACCAAGCCAATAAAAGAATGTTCTGTGATGCGGTTCATAATTTTAAGCGATGAATTGCTGATGACATCAATAACTTTGTTTAAGTTGTTACGATCAAGTAAACCAAGGATACCCGATTCTTGTTCGTCGAAGTATTGATATAAATTCTCTTTGGAGTCATGACCTTGCTGACTTTTAACAATGAAACTTTCATGAACAAAATCAGTAATCGCTTTGCGGATGTTCTCTTCATCTCCACTAATTTCAATTCCCAAACCAGGTTTACGTATCAGTTCGATGTTGTAGTGCTCAAATCGTGGTTCAATGTAATCCAGATCGCGACTAATCGTACCTTCTGAAACACTCAACAAAGAGGCCAGTGTCATCAATTTAATGGCATCCTTTGCTTGAAGAATTTCCATCATTAAAAGATTGCGGCGTTCTTCCGTTGTAGCCCAAGGAACGATGTCAACACTTGCTTCTAAGACTTCAAAGAAATGTTTAATACTTGCATCACTCGCCACCAGCTTATACCCATAACCTGATTTTGATTTTAGACTAATACCAAAAGGAGCCAACAAGAAATCTATATCTTGTATTTCTCGAAAGACAGTGCGTGTGCTAACCCCAAGTTGCTCGGCAAGATAAGATGTGGGTACGTAATCTTTTTTCTCCGCGAGTATTTTGAGGATGGCACTTAGTCTTGGAGAGAAAAATATATTCATGTTTTATTCTCCTAATCAATAGAAGAAAACTCAAAGTGAGCTTTCTTCTATTATTTTATCTTATTTTAAACGTTCTACCAACTCGTCATATTCTGGAGCACCGACGAAATTCTTAATCAAAATTATTTCAACATCTGGAAGGCGATCTAAAACACGTGCTTGGAAATTGGCGTGTGTCACGACAAGATCGGTATCCATTGGAATTTCATCCAAAGCAAAGTTATTAACTTCAACGTCAATGCCTGCTTTTTTGAATTTATTTTGTAAGGTAGTAGCGCCCATGGCACTGGATCCCATACCTGCATCACAAGCAAAGACAATTTTCTTAATAACATCAGCTTTCTTTCCTTTTAAGTCCGCAACACTTTCAACACTTTCTTCAAGTGATTTTTTTGCTTCTGTCATATTGTAAATGACGGCAGCAACAAGAAAGGTAACGATTGTTGAAACGGCAACCCCTGCAAGAACAGGTATTGCACCACCTCTAGGTGCCATCGCCAACAAGGCTATAATACTTCCTGGTGATGGTGTGGCAACAAGGCCGGCACCTAATAATTGAAAAGTTAATACCCCAGCAGCGCCCCCTGCAATGACCGCTAAAATCAATAACGGTTGCATGAGCACATATGGGAAATAAATTTCATGAATTCCACCTAAGAAGTGGATAATGATAGCACCAGGTGCAGTTTGTCTTTCAGCACCTTTAGCAAAGAACATACATGCTAATAATAAACCTAAACCAGGTCCTGGGTTGGTTTCAATCAAGAAGAAGATTGAACGCCCAACCGATTGAACTTGTTCAAGACCAAGTGGTGCAAAGACACCATGGTTGATTGCGTTGTTAAGGAACAACACTTTCGCAGGTTCTACAATCAATGAAGTAAATGGTAACAGCTTCGCATCAACGATCACTTGTACCGCTTTACCTAATGATGTAACCCCACCAGCGACGACCGGTCCGATAAAGAGCTGACTGATGATCGCCAAAATTAAACCTAAAATACCGAGTGAAAAGTTATTGACCAACATTTCAAACCCAGTTGGTGTGATGGGCTTTAAAACACGATCCATTTGCTTGGATAAGTAACCTGCAAACGGTCCCACAATCATTGCTCCTAAGAATTGTGGGATATCAGATCCGACAATAACTCCAACAGCTGCAATCGCCCCTACGACTCCTCCTCGGATGCCATTGACCATTCTACCGCCAGTATAAGCAATCAAAATTGGAAGTAGATAGGTAATCATTGGCCCGACTAATTCTGCGAATGTTTCATTTGGAAACCATCCATCAGGAATGAATAAAGCCGTAATAAATCCCCATGCAATGAACGCAGCAATGTTAGGCATAACCATTCCACTTAAGAAACGACCTAACTTTTGAATTCGTTCTTTCATTAAAATTCCTCCTTTTATATTTATATCATAGGTAATGATGTACCCTATGTTATATTTACTTAAATTAAAATGTCATGATTGATGGTGACATTTTTAATAGCTGCTTGAATTTCTAAGCTGAGCTTGGTATCCAAGCCTGTCACTTCTTGAATCGTTTCCAACAGCCCATTTTGTTTAATCATGGCGTGCAGTTGTTCACTTTGAGCATCACCTTTAACATGAACAAGAAAACCAAGTGCCACCATCGCAATTAACGTTTCATAATCCATGTTTAAATCATGTAGCTTTTGAAGCGGTTTAATAAAGCGCTCTTGGTTTGAAAGTTTCGTCATTGGATTTCTAGCAATGCGATTCAAATCATCGCTGATGCCAGGATTTTGAAAGCGTTGCATCACCAGATCAATGTATAGGCTTAAGGAGTCTTCACTAAACCCATGAACAAGTCTTAAATAAGTACTCGTTGTTTTTAAGACCTGCTGAAGCTGTTTTAAAATTTCTTGATCATTGATTGCTGAATTGGTATCGACATAACTCGCTTGCAAACCAAGAAAGGCCAAACTCGCATGACCGGTATTAACCGTGAATAACTTACGTTCAATATAGGGTTCTAAGGCATCCACATACTGAACGCCAATTAGTTCAACATTTGATTTACGGTCACGATTCTCAACCAACCATTCTTTAAATTCTTCGACACGCACGCTTAAAACATCGTCATCATGATGTTCCGGCACAATCCGATCAACGGCAGCATTGGGAAAGCCTACCCTGTCATGAACATAAGCTTGTTCAACTTGATTTAAATGATCTAACACCAATTGTTTTAGATGTTGCGAACCACCAATCATGTTTTCACACGCTATGACATCAAGCGCATCTTTATCATGTTGGCTTCGTAATCTAATACCATCAGCAAGCGTTTGTGCGATATGTTTCAAATTATTGACACCCACTGAAATTGTTACTAAATCAGCATTTAAAAATGCCTGCACAGCATCTTCATAGTGTGTTTGACTATTAATACCACTTACATGATGAACTTCTTTTTTTACGGTGGTTTCACCGACAACAAAAATATTGAACTTCTGTTTGCTGTTTAATTCTGAAATTATCGTTTCATTAATATCGATGTAAGTGATGTTGAATTGGTTATCAGATAAAACCTCACCGATAAAACCACGACCAATATTGCCTGCACCAAAATGAATCGCTCTCACGATAGCCACCTCTTTAATTAAATTATATCAAGCTAGCGCGTGCACGCACGGCATCATCTTTCAATTTGTCAAGGTTGCTTGTGACATTATTAATTAATGGATTCACAAACAAATGAGTGCATAAGCACCGATACAGCTATCAATTATCCAAACAAAAAAGAGTTTCTTTGATGATGAAACTCCTTTTTAACTGGATTATTTTTTTATAACTTTTAAATCCTTAATTGTTAAACCTTCATGATTTAATAATTTAATTTTACGCTCCATACCCCCACCAAAGCCGGTGAGATGCTGGTTACTACCAATCACACGGTGACATGGCACAATAATTGAAATCGGATTAGAACCAACCGCACCCCCGACCGCTTGCGCCGACATCTTCTCAATGTTTCTGTTTTTCGCAATCTGTGCGGCTAATGCTTTATAGGTTGTCGTTTGACCATAAGGGATCGCAAGTAGCAGTTCCCACACTTCCTTTTGAAAGTCAGTTCCTTCCAATGCGATCAACTGACGCTCAAAAACAGGATGTTCACCTTTAAAGTAAGCATCGAAAAATGCTTTGGTTTTAAATAAAATATCAACATCTCCTGCTGGTATGTTCGCGGCTTTGTCATATTCATTTTCCATATGCACAGCCACCAGATGCGTCGGATTGGTGACAATGCTTAATTTACCGATTGGTGAATCCATTACAAGTTTGTATAACATGTTACTCCTTTGCTAACGCTTCCCATAAATTAAAGGTTGCGTACCCACGATAGGGTTTCCATTTTTCTGATAACGCTAATATTTCTTTATGGTTTGTCATCTTGAGTGCTTTTTTAACACCGTAATCACTTTCTAAAAAACCATCATGATATTGCAAGGTTCGCATTGCGATGTAATTTGCGGTCCAAGGACCAATCTGCGGAAGCTCACAAAGCTCTGCAATCACCACTTCCGGGTCTTTTAGGACATAGTCTGCTTCTTTATTCTCAATAAAATAATGGGCCAACGCCACAATTGCTCTGGCTTTGCTTTGATTAATACCCAGACCACCCAAAATTTGCAACGTTTGTTTTTCATTTTTAATCAATGATGCTGGGCTTGGAAACAAATGCGTTAAGCCTTCAACATCACTTTCAATGGGGGTGCCACAATGCAAGGCTAAGCGACCCGCTAAGGTGCTTGCGGCTTTAACACTGATTTGTTGCCCTAAAACCGCGCGGACACTAACCTCAAAGAAATCAAAGGCGCCTGGAATTCGTAAACCCAACAAGGGTAAATCGGGATGCACTTCACTTAAGGATTGCAAGGCTTGGTAGCTTCGCTGTGGATCATGATCAATATCAAACATCTTAATTACACGTTGTTTTATCAACGCTTGATGATTAATTAAGTGATCACTTAAATGCACCCGCAATTGTTGGGCTTGCTCATCATGAGCAACTTGAATCACACCATCAATGAGTTGATCACCATCATCAAAAGTAACTGTCCGACAATAGTTGCCATCCACGATTGTTTCCACTCCTAAAATTGCACGATGACCTAAAAAATTAATTAAATTTTCCCACAAATAGGGCCCTTGATATGGTATCTGCATACGCACCTCTCAACATCTTTTATCGTATCACAAAGTTTCTTGTTTTGTGTTAAAATAATCAAAAAGAGGAAACCATGAAAAACCCTGCTGAACAACTTACAACTTCACGCTTGCGATTAAGGCGTTTTACACTGGATGATGTTGCGGCAACCGCCCAGCTTTGTAACAACATCAACCTTTATCAAGCAACCGCCAATCTTCCCTACCCTTATACAGAAGACCATGCGACATCTTGGATTACGTCACATCAAAAAGCTTGGGAAGAAGGGTTAGGTTTTGAGTGGGCGCTTGTTGATAAAAAAACCGATCAACTGCTTGGTTGTGTGGGTATCTTCATTGATAAAGAACACCAACGTGGTGAAATTGGTTATTGGATTGGTGAGCCTTTTTGGAATCAAGGTTATGCCAGTGAAGCCGCGCAGGCAATCATCAACCATGGCTTTGAAGAGTTACAACTCAATCGCATCTTTGCTTGTCACTTAGCCTTTAATCAAGCCTCGGGTCGTGTCATGGAAAAAGCCGGCATGTTTTATGAGGGGACCTTAAAGTCACATCACAACAAAGACGGCACCTTACATGACATGGTTTACTATGGCATTTTAAAAGATGACTACTTTTTAGAGGAAATGTAACGCCAAACACTTATAAGGGTGAAGGGATGTCACACCAAACACTTATTGTGTAGAGGACTCTCAATCATATTCAATTAAAGGGACAACCCCTTTTTTTAATGGAGGAAACATGAATCAACTTAAAAAACTCGCTATTTTACTAGCCCATCATCCTTACGATGATGAATACGCAATCCAAGCCATCGCTTTAATTCACCGGCTCTTTCCACACAACCAAATATTGGATGGGATTGCCATCATTGAACAACACATCGATGATCATCCACTCATTGTGCATTTTAAGATCACGCTCTTGGTGTTACAACATCGATTGGCCGAAGCCTTTGAACTTTACCAACGCCATATCTTTATTCTCGATGACCTCATGGATGAATTTGCGCAAATTCCACTTGAAGAAGATATGGAATCATGGCATTAAAACGCAACCTAATCAGTAATTAAGGCATCCTATCGAAAAAGGTTTGCGAATTATGGATGACTTTGTATACTAGGATTAGGAGGTTGTCCATGAAAAAAATCATCTTATTATTGATCTTGGTTATCACTTTAAGTGGCTGTCAAAGTATGCCTGCTTCTTATACCGTCCTTGCGGGCGGACCCGGGCATCTAGATGGTAAAGCAAGTGGTAATCATCCAAGCGATGCCATCACCCAAGCCAACCATAAACTTGGCCAAACCATGCTTTCATATTTTGCCCAAGCTGATGAGAACACTTTTGTCTCGCCCCTGAGTTTACAGCTTGCCCTAGCGATGACGCTCAATGGTGCGACAGATGCAACCTTGGCGCAAATGCAAGCAGCCCTGCATGTGCAAGATTTACCACTTGATGAAATCAATCAACAATTCAAACAACTTCAACTCAATTTATTAGAAACCAAAGGTGTTGAATTTAAACTCAACAATTCGATATGGATGCGTGATGAGTTTCAAGAACATGTTCATACTAGTTTTCTTGATACCAATCAAACCTACTATGGGCCCTTTGTCGCGAGTGGTGACTTTAGTCAAAAAGCCTTTGTTGAAAGCATCAACAAGTGGGTAGCCAAACACACCAACAACACCATCAAGGAAGCCGTTAAATATCCTGTGGCTGCTCTGACCCAAATGTTGTTGATCAACACGCTTTACTTTAAAGGCGATTGGGCGTTGCCTTTTCCAAAAGAAAACACCGCGCAACGGTCCTTTTTAGATTTCGATGTAGAGACCATGGCAAATATTGCTTTCTTTAATTATTTTGAAGCTCCTGATGCTCAGTATATTTCATTACCTTATAAGGACAGTGATGTGGTCATGATTGTCGGGCTTCCAAAAGCCGACGCCATCATCACCATCGAAGATTTACTGCATGCCCATCAATTGGCGAGCTCCCATGAGGTTGATTTACAGATGCCAAAGCTCAAGACGGAGCTCACTTATGACTTGAATGATTTTTTGATCGATCACAAAATGGAAGATGCTTTTGATCCCTTCCGCGCAAACTTCAGCGCCATGGCTGACAATGCTCTACAAAATGGACTGCATATTAGTTCAGTCGTCCAGAAAACATTTATTGCGATTGATGAAAAAGGCACCGAGGCAGCGGCCATGACAAAAGTCGAGATGAAAGAACTATCCATGCCGAGCCCTGCGATTCAAATGCACATCAATCGACCTTACACGTTCATCATTTATGATCATCAGCTCGATACCATTCATTTTGTTGGTCACATTGTTAATCCTGGTGATTAGTTAAGGCATGCTTGCCGGCCACATAACCGGTCGCAAAGGCGATCGTCATGTTGTAACCACCGGTAAAGCCATTGACATCCAGCATTTCCCCGCCAAAGGAAAGCCAGGGATACAGCTTGGATTGCATAGTTTTAGGATTAACTTCCTTAACATCAACCCCACCCTTGGTCACAAAGGCGCGATTAAAACCCATGACATCATGAATCGTTAAAGTAAATGTTTGTAGTTTCTCGAGCAAAGAACCCCCATCAAGGGTGTCCATGACTTGCATTAAACGTTTCGGTAACAGCTCCAACCCATCCACAATTTCAGATGGGTTTTTTTCATCCAAAACCAAACCATCACTAAAATCAATGGTAACCTTTACCTTGGCTTTTAAAGCCAGCGCATCCACACAATAACTGCTCAAAG
>JAAZGU010000017.1 GCA_012511085.1 Erysipelothrix sp.
TGAAAAAGTTATCTAATAAAGTATTTGGTGAACGTCTAACTAAGTTATGTCTCATATTTTCCTCCTTGTTTCTAGCACTCGATGACATCAAGTGCTAACTCACAATACTATTATAACAATTATTTTAGCACTGTCAAGCATTAAGTGCTAAATTTGATTTAATGCTGCTTATTAAAAAAACCAACCTTACGGTTGGCTTTAATTTATATCTTTTTTAGAAACTCAGACTTTAGAAACAAAGTCCCAAAGCCGTCAACTTTACACATGACATTCTCATCTTCATTCGGACGCAACACAATGTTCTTGATCGTTGTGTTTTGTTTTAGTGTTGGGGCGCCCTTGATTTTTAAATCGCGAATCACCGCAACACTGTCTCCGTCATTTAACACATTACCGTGCACATCCTTTACTTCAACAACTATTTCCTCAACATCGGACCACTCATGAAAGCACATGGGACACACGTATAAATTATTGTCCATATACGTTAAATCGGACTGACAATTTGGGCAATTTGGTAAACTCATTACACTTCCTCCTTCTTATTTAACAACAAACATACACTCCTATTAAACCATCTTTTACGATATTTTGCTTGTTTTGATAAAAAACTATCGCAAGTAATCACATTAGTTTATTTTAAAATTTGCTTTTCTCAAAAAGAATTTAGTCTTATTGGAACACTTGAAATTCATTATATGAGCAGCTACCTTATTTTCAAAATATCCCATCAAAGCATAAAAATAAAGACATTGTCCAATCACAATGTCCTCGTACTCTTACAAACTTCTTTACACAAATTTAAATCACTGACGGTAAAGGCAACACACCCAGCCTTTAAACCATTTTCAATATCTGCCTTGGTTTTTAATAACCCGCCTCCAATGATTGGAATATTCAGTCGATCCTTTATATATGGAATAATTCGATAAGCAATCGCTGGCATTACTTCTACCATATCTGGTTTGGAACGCAACAACATGTCAACACCACGATCCACCGATTTTGAATCAATAAGAAACATACGCTGAATCGCAATCTTTTTATTTCTTTTCGTGGTCTCGATAATCTTCGACTTGGAAGAAATGACCCCGTCCGCCTTCAACTTCTGACAGACGTATTCAGTACCGTATTCATCACTTGATACCCCATTGATCATGTCAATATGAACAAGTGTTTTGCGCTCGTGTTTATGGAGTGTGTTAATAATATCCGCTAATAATGAAACATGGATATCTTGCAGTAAACACGTGGACAAATCTGTCATTAGAAACTGTTCCAAACGTTTCATTGTCGGAATGACTGGAATACAAATTTGACGTTGAATCAGATTAAACATAAGCAGCACACCCTTTCTGTTTTTATCATATCAAAAAACAAGGGTGTGCACACTATTCAAATTACAAATTTAATTTTTCTTTCAACATAATATGAACAAAATCAGTCGCAATTGCCGGCGCTGCGGAAATGCCTGGAGAATCAATACCTGCGAGGTTGAAGAAATGTTTCACGTGTGGGCTCTCTTCAATGATGAAATCGTTGTGACTTGCCTTGGGTCGAATCCCAGAAACACGCATAATTTCCTTATCGTAGGGTACTTCTTTCAATAGGTATGGCATCTTAAGCTTAATGTCTTCAATGCTTTCCTTGGTCCAATCATCATCTTCGGGTGAATACACCTCAACTGCAGTTGGGCCAATCAACATTGCATCATGAACGGTTGGTACAACCAAGACGCCCTTACCTTTTGGACCTGCGGTTGGATACAGAACGCGTGAGGTCATGCTCATCGCTTCCGATGAAAGCATGATGTAATCGCCACGAATGAAATGCAATTCAAAGGTCGGCTCCGAAACTAATCTTTCAATTTCAGAAGCATGCAAACCGGCTGCATTGACAACAGCACGTGCTTGATATTTGTTTTTATCAGTAATGACTTCAA
>JAAZGU010000170.1 GCA_012511085.1 Erysipelothrix sp.
GATGACAGCTCAAAAGCGCAATTGCTTAAAGGCTTTGAATTGGCAAACCAAGGGGAGTCTTTTTCAAGTGTTGGTTTTTATCAACTTGATCACGATGTGCTGATTCAATATCAAATGCATTGGGATGTATTTAAACTAAGGGGCAAGCATCTGGGTGCCATTTGCACAATTACTAAAATCACAGAGGCGGATGTTGAAAAACAACGCATGGAAAAAATGACAGAGTACCTGTCACTTTTTTCAAACATCACCAACGAAGCTTTGTTTTACAGCCGGCTTGAGGAACCAATCGATTGGGATCATGCCGCTGATCGCGACGCAACCTTATTGGAGGTGCTCCAAAGAGAAGTGATTGTGTTTGCTAATGAAGCCTTGTACAAACAATTGGGCCTTAAGAAGGAACAAATTGTTGGTAAGACCTTGGCAGAGTTTTTGGATTATCCAATCGCGAACATCAAACGTGATTATGAAAAGCTTCTCAATGATAAGGATGTTGAATTAATTACCCTTGAGCGCAAAGCCGATGGTGCGTTTGTGTGGATTGAAGGGCAGTATTATACCGTGGTCGATGAACGTGGTCACATCAGTGGCCATTTTGGGGTGCGCCGTGACATCACAAGTCGCGTTGAAGATCAACAAGCGCTCGAACATTCGCAACGTTTGATGCAGCACATCATTGAACACAACACCAGTGCCGTGGCGGTGTTTGATCGCTTCATGAATTACATTTATGTCAGTGAACAATTTAAGATTGACTATAATCTTCAAGATCAAGATGTGATTGGGACAAACCACTATGAAACGAGTCCCAACATCCCTTTTGAATTGAGACAAATTCATCAGCGTGTCTTAAAAGGTGAAATTATTTCCAACGACCACCAAACTTTTGTCGATGCTTATGGTAAGGTGCAACATTCGCGCTGGGAATGTCGACCATGGCGGGACGTGGATGATGAAATTGGTGGGATTATTTTATACGCTGAAATCATCACCAAACAAAAAGAACAGGAACAAATCATCAAGGATAACCAGTTGTTGTTACGATCCATGTTTTCCCAAGCTGCAATTGGCATTGCTTATGGCCCCATCAACAACGAGTTTAAACAAGTGAATGATACATTTTGTGAGATTGTCAATTATGAAAAGGAAGAATTGAGTCGCTTAAGTTTTGAATCGCTTATCTACGAGGGTGATTTTAAAGCCTTTAAAACTGCGAAAACTCAATTGATCAATCATGAGGTTGATAGTTTCAAGATGGAAGTGCGTTTAATGAAACTCAACCATCGCATGATTTGGACCAACGTTACCTTTTCAAAGGTTGATTACGTGGGGATGACGGTGCCTTACATCATGATCATGATTGAGGACATCAACGAACGTAAACAAATGGAAAAAGAAATGTATCTTTTGAACTACCATGATCAATTGACAGGCCTTTATAATCGCCGCTTTTATGAAGAAGAATTAAAACGTTTGAACACGCCGCGAAATTTGCCGATGTCGCTGATTGTCATCGATGCCGATGGCTTAAAGTTGATCAACGATGCGTTCGGGCATTTATCAGGTGACCAAATGATTTTAGAAATTGCACAAGCCATTCAATCAGAATGTCGTGCGGATGATGTCATTGCCCGCATTGGTGGCGATGAATTTGTGGTTTTGTTGGCAAAAACATCGTATGAAAGTGCGGCAACCATCGCCAAGCGGATTACGAAATCTTTAAGTTCACGCACCATCAATCACACCCCGATTGCAGCCAGCATCGGTATCGCAACCAAAGAACATCCTGATAAATTAATCAACGATGTGTTTAAAGAGGCAGAAGCAAAAATGTACCGTCAGAAATTGGAACATCGAGCGCAACGCATGATGAGTTCCGTACGTGTTATTTTGGATGCCTTCTTTAGTGAACATGCCGATGAGAAAGCACACGCTGAACGTGTGAGTGCGCAATGTTATCAGATGGGCAAGATTTTACATTTTGAAAACAGTCAGTTGGAGAAATTAAAAATGGCAGCCCTCATGCATGATATTGGCAAGATCAACATCCCTGCCGATATCTTAAACAAAGTAAGTGAATTATCGCATTTGGAATGGGACCAAATCATGCGCCACAGTGAGATTGGTTATCGCATTTTAAGTGCTGTGAATGAATTCGGAGAGATTTCAGAATACGTTTTGGCCCACCATGAACGTTGGGATGGGCAGGGTTATCCCAAAGGCTTAAAGCAGGATGAGATCCCCCTTGTTTCTCGTATTATTGCGGTTGTGGATGCTTTTGATATGATGATTCATGATCAACATTATGCTAAAGCAATGTCCGTGGAAGCCGCATTGATTGAATTAGAAAAGCAAGCGGGAACCCAATTTGATCCTTTTGTGGTCGAAACTTTTATTTCCAATAAGGTGTATGAATTTAAAAGTGATGGCATCGATTAACGCTTGTGATCGTTGATGCGAATCGCTATAATGCATACGGTGATAGTATGTTTAATGTAATGTATGGCTTGTTTTTTATTGTAATCCA
>JAAZGU010000018.1 GCA_012511085.1 Erysipelothrix sp.
TAACAAGTTTAAACGCTGTCGATGATGTTTTAGTCATGGATTACATTTCATTTTTAAAGGGTGCTTTTGATTTAGAAAACAGCAGCATCGCGCGTAAGATGACTGCCTTACGTATGTTTTTTGATTTTCTTATCAAGGAAGCGGTGGTTGAAAGCAACCCATTAAGTCACTTGAAAACACCCCAAGCATCGAAAAGTTTGCCTGCATTTTTGATGGTTGAAGAGATTATCCAACTTTTATCAGCTATTGATCAAAAAACTCCATTAGGCTATCGAGATTTTGTTTTGATTGAGTTGTTATACGCATGTGGCTTGCGGGTGAATGAGTGTTCGCAACTCAGACTCAACGACATTAACTTTGATGAGCGTTTTGTGTTTGTTCCTGGTAAAGGCATCAAGTAGCGCATTGTTCCTTTTTATGAAAGCATGAAAGATAGCCTTCATCGTTACATTCATCATGTTCGTCCAGGCTTGATGAAAACAGAACACGATGTTTTGTTTGTCAACAACCGTGGCAACCCACTTAGTGATCGTGGGATTCAACTCATTGTGAAAAAAGCAGGTTTGCAAGCGCAACTCAGCAAGCCCTTGCATCCGCACATGTTGCGTCATTCCTTTGCGACTCATATGCTTGATAATGGGGCAAACTTAAGGGTGGTACAAACCTTGTTGGGTCATGAAAATTTAGCGACAACGCAAATTTACACCCACGTGACGATCGATAAAATCAAATCGGAATATCAAAAAAAGTTTCCAAATATATAGCCCTTGTTTTGTCAAAAGGGCTTTTGTTTACATGGGGTTTAAATTTGTGTTTAAGTGTATATTATGATATATTAACAAGTGGCGAAAACAAAGCTAGTGACGCACACCATGGATTCATAAACCCGTGCTCAATGAGTTGTTTATGTTAGAAATGGTGGAGGCCAAACGGAAAGAGAGGATTTTATTATGCCAGCATTAATTACAATGCGAAAGCTATTAGAAAGTGGGACACACTTCGGTCATCAGACACGCCGTTGGAATCCCAAAATGAAAGAGTATGTGTACACCTCAAAAGCAGGTACGCATATTATTGATTTAAACAAAACCATTGATGCGCTAGAAGTCGCTTATGCGAAAATGCGTGAAATTGGTGAGAAAAATGGAAAGGTCTTGTTTGTCGGAACCAAACGCCAAGCACAAACGATTGTCTTGGATGAAGCCTTACGTTCAGGTTCATTCTTTATCAACCAACGTTGGTTAGGTGGACTTCTAACGAACTTCAGAACCATTCAACGCAGCATTCGACGTTTGCTTGAAATCGAAGGCATGGAGGAGAGTGGGTCCATTAACGTCTACCCTAAGAAAGAAATCATCCAACTAAGAAAAGAAGCAACACGTTTGGAAACATTCTTAGGTGGTATTAAAGAAATGAAGAAGCTACCAGACGCCATCTTTGTGGTTGATCCAACCGAAGATACAATTCCAGTCTTGGAAGCGAGAAAATTAAAAATTCCAGTGTTTGGTATCATGGATACAAACTCTGATCCAAGCTTGCTTGATTATGGGATTCCCGCCAACGATGATGCGGTGCGCTCGATTCGTGTGATTGTCGGATTGATGGCTGATGCCCTCATCGAATCCAAGGGCGGTGTTTTAACCTACGCCTATCAAAGCAGTGAGGAAGAAAAAGATGTCTCTATGATTGATGTCATCATTAACGTTGAACGTCAAAACGAAGAGAATGAACGTCGTCGTCGTCAACGGAATGAAGAACGTCGTCAACGTCAAGAACGACGTCGTAACTATCGCATTCAGCAGCAGCGTGAACGTGAACAACAAGCAGCTGAGAAACGCGAACAAGAAAAACAAGCCGCTAAGGAAGCCGCACAAGCAGCTTCTGAAGCAAAACAAGAAGAAACAGTAAGTGAAGAGGTAACAGAATGATAACTGCAGCACAAGTAAAAGAATTAAGACAAAAAACCGGAGCCGGTATGATGGATTGTAAAAAAGCCTTGGAAGCCACCAATGGTGATATCAATGCTGCCATTGATTGGTTAAAAGAACAAGGCATCGCTACTGCCGCTAAAAAAGCCGGGCGCATTGCAGCGGATGGTCTTACACGAGTTGTTGTAAAGGACAACGTCGCTGCCGTTATTGAAATTAACTCAGAAACCGACTTTGTCGCCAAGAATGAACAATTCTTAGCACTATTAGACAACGTCGCCCAAAGCATTGTCAATCATCAACCAGCGTCAATGGAAGCTGCA
Organism: Erysipelothrix sp.; assembly: GCA_012511085.1. Lineage (GTDB taxonomy): Bacteria > Bacillota_I > Bacilli_A > Erysipelotrichales > Erysipelotrichaceae > UBA6182. Next base: position 2,252 of record JAAZGU010000018.1, read on the forward strand.
TTAGCATTGGATGTCAATGGTGAGACTGTTGAAAACATGATCATTAATGCAACCGCAACCATCGGTGAGAAAATCACATTCAGACGCTTTGAAATTGTTGAAAAAGATGATGATCAAACCTTTGGCATGTACATGCACAACGGTGGCACCATCAGTGGCTTAGCCCTGGTAGAAGGCAGTGAAGATGTTGCGAAAAACATCGCCATGCAAGTGGCTTCCATGTCACCCACCTATGTTTCAAAAGATGACATGCCGCAAGAAATCGTTGAAAAAGAACGCGCCATGCAATTGGAAATCGTTAAAAACGATGAGAACTTATCAACAAAACCTGAAAAGGTGATTAAGGGAATTGTGGAAGGGCGTTTGTCCAAAGCATTACAAGATATGTGCTTGGTTGATCAAATCTACTTCAAAGATCAAGACATCAAAGTTGGAAAATACCTACAAAATGAAGAGGCGAAAGTCATTCGTTTTGTCCGTTATGAAGTTGGAGAAGGCATTGAAAAACGCGTGGATAACTTTGTTGAAGAAGTTATGAGTCAAGCATTTCAAAAATAAAAAGACACTTCTGTGTCTTTTTTTAGCAAGGAGGGCCTATGTATAAACGCGTATTGTTAAAATTAAGTGGCGAAGCACTTTCGTCAGCAAACAACCAACTCGAACCAGATATTCTTAGTTCGCTCGCTCAAGAGATTAAAGAAATCGTCGATTTAGGTGTGGAAGTTGCAATCGTCGTCGGTGCTGGTAACTACATTCGTGGTAAAAACGCACAAAGTTTAGGCATTGACCGTGTGCAAGCGGATTACATGGGAATGTTAGCGACCGTGATTAATGCGATTGCGATTCAAGGAGCTTTTGAGAAAATTGGCATTCCAACGCGCGTCCAAAGTGCGATTGAAATGAATAAAATCGCAGAACCCTTTATTGTACGGCGTGCACTTCGGCATTTAGAAAAGGGTAGGGTCGTCATTTTTGGAGCCGGAACCGGCAGTCCTTACTTTTCAACGGACACCGCCGCTGCATTGCGGGCCTCCGAAATTAAAGCCGATGTTGTGTTAATGGCCAAAAATGGTGTCGACGGTGTCTACAACGCCGATCCAAATGTCGTGATGGATGCCAAGAAATATGATATTATTACCTATATGGATTTATTACAAAAAGGTTTAGGCGTGATGGATTCAACCGCAACCTCCATGTGTATGGATAACGACATTGATTTAATTGTTTTTGATATGAATCAAAAAGGTAACATCAAAAAGGCGGTTATGCAAGAAACCTTAGGTACTAGAATTACAAAGGAGATTGGATAATGAACGAATATTTTGATTTAGCAACAGAAAAAATGGAAAAAGCAATCGTTTCTTTAATGGAACAGTTTGAACGTGTTCGTACCGGAAGGGCAACACCCAATCTTTTAAATGAAGTGTCGATTGCATACTACGGTGTCAACACACCTCTGTATCAATTGGCGCAAGTTTCAGTTGTCGAAGGAACGCAACTCATGGTTAAGCCCTTCGACCCTCAAATTTTAAAAGAAATTGAAAAGAGTATATTTGCGGCCAACCTCGGATTGACACCCCAAAACGATGGGACTGTCATTCGGGTTAACGTTCCGCAGTTAACGGAAGAAACGCGGAAAGAAATCGCAAAAGATATTTCAAAGATGGGTGAAGAAACAAAAATTGTCATTCGCAATGCGCGTCGTGAAGTGAATGACATCATCAAAAAAGATGATTCATTGAGTGAAGATGCGAGTAAAAAAGGTTTGGATCAGGTTCAGAAAATCACCGATGATTTTGTGAAACAAGTTGACCAAGCAGTTAGTGAAAAGACAACTGAAGTTATGACTGTATAAACTCACATATGTGAGTTTATTGCTAAAGGAGACAGAATGAATCCAAGACACATCGCTATTATTATGGATGGCAATGGTCGATGGGCAAAAGCAAGAAATAAAGATCGCACTTTTGGGCATCTTGAAGGCAGCAAAAATGTGCGACGCATTGCTTTGGCTGCAAATAAAATGAACATTGAAGCGTTGACTCTTTATGCATTTTCAACCGAAAATTGGGCGCGTCCCAAGGCGGAAGTATCTTATTTGATGAAATTGCCTAAGATTTTCTTAGATGAATATTTGCAGGAGTTAATGGAAAATAACGTTAAAATTGAAACCATTGGTCATATGGAAGGTTTACCAAAAGCGACAATCGCTGTTTTTGATTATGCGAAAAAACAAACTGAAAACAACACCGGCTTAATTTTAAATTTTGCCTTAAATTATGGGTCTAAAAACGAAATTGTGGAGGCCGTTAACTTGGCGTTAGCTGATGGTGTTACCAACATAACCACAACTGACATCGAGTCACGTTTGATGACGCATCATCTGCCTGCCATTGATTTATGCATTCGGACCAGTGGCGAACAACGTTTGTCTAATTTTTTATTATGGCAACTTGCCTACAGTGAACTTTACTTCACCGAAGCTGCATGGCCTGATTTTGATCAAAGTGAGCTTGAAAAAGCCGTTGCTTGGTATCAAGGACGTCAACGTCGCTTTGGAGGTTTATGATGAAAAAGAAAGTGATCATGGGTCTAATTTTGGCGTTGACCTTAGGACCTGCCATTTATTTTGGAAGTTATGTTTTTTTTGCGGTTGTTTTGGTGTTTATGTTTCTAGGGTCTTTTGAAATACAGGCAGTATTCAAAGAGCAATGGCCAAAATGGATTGCCTGGTTAACCTTTGTGGACATCATGGCCCTTTATTTAGTGCCGTCTAATTATTTGATGTTACTGTTGATTGTAAATTTGCTTATCGTCTTTGTCTTTACCATCTTTTTTGATTGGTTTCATATTGAAGATGGTGCGCTTTGGTTTTTATTGCTTATGATCGTTGGCCTTGGTATTCATGGTTTATCTTTTATCATTCAATACGACACCTTGGTTATTTTATACGTGGCACTAGCAACTTACATGACCGATTCCTTTGCTTATTTACTTGGCATGCGCTTCGGAAAACATAAGCTTGCACCCCGCATTTCGCCCAACAAGTCGATCGAAGGTGCGGTTGGTGGGTATTTATTTGGTAGTGTTGCATCTTTCATTTATGGTTTTTTATTATTGAAGCAATATTTTGATGTGCGGGTCTTAATCATTGGTGCTTTATTGATGCCAATCGTTGGTCAAATTGGCGATTTAGCCTTTTCTGCCATTAAACGTTTCAAACAAATTAAAGATTTTGGGGAATTGTTCCCTGAGCATGGCGGTATTCTGGATCGGATTGATAGTCTATTATTTAATTTGATGTTTTTCTACGCCATCATTGTGCTATTTAATTAGTGCGGTAGGAGGTTTTTGTGACTATTGTTTATTTCATCATCATTCTTGGAGTGATTGTATTTGTACATGAATTAGGGCATTTGTTGGTGGCAAAGGCTTTTAATGTGTATTGTCGCGAATTTTCACTTGGGTTTGGTCCGGCAGTCAAGCAAATCCAAGGCAAGGAAACAATCTACTCAATTCGCGCGATTCCTTTGGGCGGTTTTGTAGCCATGGCCGGTGAAAGCGACGTTGAAAGCCTTGATGGGGACCCATCCCGGTCTTTAAAAGGCATTCATCCTTTTAAGCGCATTTTAATCATGCTTGCGGGAGTGTTTGCCAACCTGGTGCTTGCTTTTATTATTTTTGTGATGATCTTTGCTTATGTGGGTAAAGTTAACGTGGCACCTCAAGCTGTGATTGCAGGTGTTATTGAGGATTCCGCCGCAGCTGATGGTGGCCTTTTAGCTGATGATCGCATTGTCGCAATTACGCTTGCGGATGGCAAAACAATTGTTCCCAAAGACTTTTATGAAGTCATCAACGTGACTCAAATGGTGTCAGACACCATGGTGTTGACCGTTGAACGCGACACACAAACACTTGATATTGAGATAACACCGCGTTATGACCAAGCAGAAGGGCGCTACATGATTGGCATTTATTTACCGCCGCCAGAGGTTAAGGAAATTTCCTTTTTACAGTCTTTTTATTATGGGTGGACAACCCTGTTGGATTCTATGGTCAATGTTCTTTTTGTGCTTAGTTTCATTATTCGTGGGATTGGTTTACAAAATGTCTCGGGGCCGCTGGGCATCTATGAAGTAACGGCGCAACAGGCGCAGCTTGGTTTTCAAGCGCTGGTTGTCTTAACGGCTGTGCTATCCATCAATGTTGGCATGTTTAACCTTGTACCACTGCCGGTGCTTGATGGGGGGCGCGTGTTGATAACACTGGTGGAATGGATTATTCGTCGACCTTTGCCTGCAAAATTAGAAAACGCACTCATGATCGTGAGTACTTTATTAATCTTTGGTTTAATTATTTTAGTGACACTTGTTGATATCGGCAAGTTATTTAGATAATTATGAAACTTATTAAAAATTTAGTCGCAGGTATTTTAATCGGCATTTCCAACGTTATCCCTGGCATTTCAGGAGGTACCATGGCGGTGCTCTTTAATGTGTACGACCAAATTATTGAAGCCTTATCACTTAATTTTAAGTTCATCAAACAAAACTTTTGGATGTTGTTCTTAATTTTAATTGGTATCATTGCCGGTATCGTCGGGTTTTCGCACATTATGAACTATTTATTAGCGACCTACCCAAACCAAACTTACGGGGGTTTCGTGGGTGTAATCCTCGGTAGTTTGCCACTGTTATTAAAAGTTGGAAAACTTGAAAAAGTCGACGCCAAGGCTATCTTTGCTTTTGTGTTGTTTTTAAGTGTGATGGTCATCTTATGGCTAATGCAAGACCATCAACGCTTGCTTGTTGATGTGTCGCAATTAACAACTACCAAAGCCGTCGCCTTATTTTTAGCCGCATCAATTGCCACCTTCACAATGGTCATTCCAGGGGTGAGTGGTTCCATGATATTGGTAATGATTGGTTATTACCATGCCATTTTTATTTATACAATTCGTGAACTTGTGTTTCCACATTTAATCATTGTTATATCAGGTATGATTTTTGGTTTGATTCTGGGTGCGAAACTTATTTCGTTTTTATTGAAGCGGTTTAAAGATTTAGTGTATGCTAGTATTTTTGGTTTAATCCTTGGTTCGCTCTTACCGCTTTTGCCAAGTTTGGAGCAGCCCGTTTCTACATTAGGAACGCTAGTTGCGATGGCGTTGATTACGTATTATTTTGAAAAATTAACAGCAAAAAAAAATAGCGGATAATCTGCTATTTTTTACAAATAAAATGATATTGCAACAAAGTGGGCGAGGGCCGCAAAATTAATAAAAATATGCCATATCAAATGAAAGTAAGAACGATGCTTTTGCATGTAGAACATCGCGCCAATCGTATAAAGTATTCCACCTAATCCAATAAGAGCAAGAAAAATCAGGTTGCTTTTTTTAATTAAGGTTGGTAAAAACAGAACGACGATCCATCCCATAATCAAATAGATGGTCACCGAAAGTTTGGGAATCGATTGGCGAGCAATGGACTTATATAATATCCCAAGCAAGACCATCGTCCATTGAATTGCGAAGATGACCCAACCTAAGCTGCCGCCAATTAAATAAAGCGCGACCGGCGTGTAGCTACCTGCAATCGCTACATAGATTGCGATGTGGTCTAAAATTTGAAACACGGATTTATGCGTGCTGTTGTGATGCATGGCGTGGTAAAGGGTGCTCATGAGAAACATGAAAAACAAGCTTATATAAAAGATACCGATGGAAACCGTGAGGATCCAACCACCACTTTGATAAGCAAGCACTGAACCAAAAGGAATGTAAAATAAAATCAACATTGCCATGATGCCGTGGGTCGTGCTGTTGCCGATTTCTTCCTTTAAACTAAGGGCCTTCAGCGCATGCTTTCCTTTTGAATTTTTCATAGTCTTATTGTATCATAGTTAGGTATATGTTTTAGTAAAAGGAGTCTTCATGGATGAAAAACGCAAGTATTTATTAGGGGTAGAAAATGTGCAGAAAGCACTTTTACTCTTAGCGATACCATCAATCATTGGTATGGTCACCAATGGTATTTATAACTTTGTGGATGCTTTGTTTGTTGGTATGCTTGATAACACCGCCATGCTCGCTTCCGTAACGGTCGCTTTTCCGATGGTAATGTTAATGGGTGCCATTGGCCAAGGTTTGGGAGTAGGTGCTGGATCGCTCATTTCACGGCAACTTGGTAAAAAAGAATTTGATATGGTGCCTAAAAGTGTTTTCACCGTGATGTTTGCGGCAATTGTGCTCTCCATTGTGGGCTCAGTGTTACTGATTCGAAACTTGGCGGAGATCTTACCGTTTTTTGGTGCCACACCCGATGCGTTTGAATATGCAATCATTTACACAAAATGGATGATTATTGGCATGATATCCACCATTTTAAACATGACAATGTCAAACATGTTGCGTGCTGAAGGGGATGTTAAGTTTCCGATGATCGCAATTATGAGTGGTGCGATTTTAAATATTGTCTTAGATCCGATCTTTATGTTTGAATGGGGACTCAATCTGCAACTTAGTGGTGCTGCGATCGCGACCGTTATTTCTCACTTTGTAACGACTGGACTTTTGTTTATAAGACTATTGGATAAAAAGTCTGCCTTGCGTTTTAATCCTTTCAAGTGGGATTTCAATTTTAAAATCGCATTTGAAATCTTTGCGATGGGAATTGTTGTCTTCTTTCGTCAAGCGCTCGTCAGCATGTCTTTTCTTTTCATAAATTTTGTTGCCGCAAAATATGGAACCGATATTGTCGCATCCATTGGGATTGTACAACGTACCAACGGTCTCATCATTTATGTGTTGATCGGCTATTCTCAGGGCCTGTTACCATTTGTTGGTTATAATTACGGGGCTCAGAATTTTGAGCGCATCAAACAAGCCATTAAGTACTCTACAATTTGGGCGAGTGTCTTCACCGTTTGCGCAGCTACCATCATGTTTATATTTGCGCGACAACTGGTGATGATGTTTACCATGGATGAATCCGTGATTTATTATGGTCGTAGGATGTTTTATGCGATTGCGGTAGGATTACCATTTGTTGGCTATTATCAAGTCGTAACTGTTTTATTCCAAGCGGTCGGTAAAGTGAAAGAATCGTTTGTGCTTTCCGTAGCACGTCAAGGCTTCTTATTGTTGCCGCTGGTTTATTTTTTACCTAAGGTATGGGGTTACAATGGTTTGTTTGCTTCGACACCGATTGCAGATTTTATTTCATTATTTCTCGCGATAATCCTTGCGAATAATTTACAAAAAAAGTTGTTTGCTTAAAATATAATTAACATCTCTAAATAAAAGGGTAGGGCAATCAAGCCCTATTTTTTTGTGCTTGCAAAAAATAAAAAGAACGTTTATAATATAGTTAGTATTCACAAAAGTAAAGAAATGTGAGTTGATAATATGAATGAAAACACTGTGAAATTTCCGGTTGTAACAACAAAAATGCTGAAAAAATCAGGAGCAAACTTTTCAGACATCAATGATTTAATTGAGCAAGAAAAGATTGTCCGGGTGAAGCGCGGCTTTTATTTGCATAAAGAAGCGTTGCAATATCCGCATAAAGCTTGTTTTGCAACATTCAGAGATGCACTGTATGTTTTAGAAAGTGCAGCTTACATCTATGGATATTTAGATTATGAGCCGGCAACGGTCATGATCGCGGCTTCCAAACTTGAAAGTCGTAAAAAATATCGAAGCAAAGTGCTTCCGATTCGGATGATGGTACGCGATGACAAGTATTATCATGTCGGATATAGTCAAAAGAAACATCAAGGCTTTATGATTAATATCACAGATCGGGAACGTACTTTGTTGGATAGTATCCGCCATTCAAAACGTATGGATGCGCGCATCTATGGCAAAATTGTTGCCGGTTATATTAATGATGAAAAGAAAAACTTGGAACGTTTGGTTGATTATTCGATTCAATTGCGATTAATTAAAAAAGTCGAACTTCTATTGCGTCCTTGGTTGGGAAACCAGTTGGATGAAATCTTAGAAGCAAAGCGGAGTATCTCATGAAGAAGAATATCTTTCTCAACATTTTAATTGGGATCGTTGGGTTGCTATTGGCAGTCTCTTTAGCATCTTCGCTTTACGTTTGGTTAAAATGGGTTCCCAATCCCAACACAGATGATCCTATTGTTGATGATAAACGTCCTCAAATTTCGATTGTTGATTATGAAGTGTATGCAGATGAGACCTTACCTTTTGCTTTTGTACTCGGTGAAATAAATATCAAGTCAGAAGAAGCGATTGATGTGGCAATCTCGGATTTTGTGACAACGCAGCAGATCAATTTAAATGAAGTCAATGCGTTTTTAGATGATTTGCTTGCCTTTGATATCAATCTGCGTGATCCAAAGCACGAGCTTGATTTTGATTTTTCTACCAACACTACCGATGCTACCTTTAAATTGTTCATTCCTTTAAGAAAAAACGGTTCAGATACTTTAACTGTGTTTTTTAAAGGGGAGCAGGAAATATCGGTGCTCTTTGACCTTACGAACAATCAAGGGGAGATTATTAAATTAGTTGATGAAGATGAAAA
>JAAZGU010000171.1 GCA_012511085.1 Erysipelothrix sp.
AATGTTCACCCAAGAAGATATTGAAAAGAATAAAACAATGGCAGGCTTAGCGTATTTGATTTTCTTTTTACCACTTGTGGCAGCACCTGAATCAAAATTTGGAAAGTTCCATGCTAATCAAGGTTTAGTTTTATTGATTTTCGGTGTTGTAGGAAGTGGAATCTTAGCGATTATCCCCATCCTTGGATGGATTTTGCTACCAGTTTTTTCGATTTTTACTATCGTTTTGGGGATTATGGGATTAGTCAATGGCTTTGGGGGAAAAGCAAAGCGGTTACCAGTCATTGGTGGCTTTGACATCATTAAATAAGGGTACAAAGAATAAAAAAAGCTAAGGCCTTGAACACCTTAGCTTTTTTGTTGCTTTGATTTCATAAAATCAAGCACAATCAAGATCACCCCAAGGATTAAAAACACACCTGCGATTATTTGGATACCCGTATAAAGCGACTGCATGCCTTTAAATGGATTATTTTGATTAAAGAACCCACCAAAATCACTAAAGAAATCATCAGTTGTTACATTAATCGCACTTTTCATCATTTGAATCACAAGGATGGTTAAAAGACTAAAAACACTCAAAACATAACCAATTTTACGCCAATGAAGTTTAATGCCGTTGATAATCCGATCAAAAGGCTCAATTTTAATTGTTTGAGTTTCGGTCAACTCTTCTCTTAATAAATAATCAATGGATACGTCAAACACGTTTGCTAACATCTTTAGATTATGAGCATCTGGATAGGCTTCATCCAATTCCCATTTTGAGATGGATTGGCGACTGACCTGCAGTGATGTGGCAAGCTGTTCCTGCGACATTCCTTGTGATTTTCTTAATTGTATAATTTTTTCACTTAGCTTCATCCTTTATCCTCCTGTGACATCTTCATGGTATCCTTTTTCAATAAGATATACTACAAACAAGGGTTGTTGTTTACGCAACTTATGTTTACATTCACAACTTTTAGCCATTAAATCACTAAAACAAGCCGTTTAAGAGACTGTTTTCATTATTATGATATAATACGTTTGTTAAATTGACACATAGAAACACTAGAAAGTGAGATACGTTTATGAAAGTGCAAGGGCGACGGCAAAGTCGGAATATTCAAGATCGCAGAGCCGGTGGCGGTGCCATGATGCTCGGTGGTGCAGGAATTGTAATCGCGATTATCTTTACACTCATTACTGGAGATCCAAGTCATTTATTTAATGCCGCAGTCAATCAAAACGTCAATCAAGAATTTGTCGAAACAGCGGAAGAAAAACGAATGGCAGAATATGTGGGAGTAGTGCTCGCGGACACCGAAGATGTCTGGCATCACGTCTTCGAGCAATACGGCCGTCAATACAAAGAACCAAGTTTAATTTTATTTAAAAATCAAGTTAATTCAGGATGTGGCATGGCAACCTCAGCGGTTGGTCCCTTTAACTGCCCTGCCGATTACAATATTTACATCGATTTAGTTTTCCACCAAGAATTACGAGATCGCTTTCAAGCTAAGGGTGATTTTGGCATGGCTTACGTCATTGCTCATGAAGTGGGTCATCACGTTCAAAATTTGCTTGGTATTTCCGATGAAGTGCATGCCCTGAGAGGACGTCTTAATGAAACTGAGTACAATAAAGTTTTAAAACGTCTGGAGCTCCAAGCTGACTACCTAGCGGGAGTATGGACTCATTATCAAGAAGCAAACAACCTGCTTGATATCAACGATATCAGAGAAGCCATGGAAGCTGCGGCGGCAGTCGGTGATGACCGCATCCAAGAAAGCACAATGGGATATGTTGTGCCCGATAAATTCACGCATGGCACATCCGAACAACGCATGCGATGGTTTTATAAAGGCTATCAATCCGGTAACCTAGAAGATGGCAACACCTTCGAAATTAGTGAATCAGATTTATAAAAGCAGTGGCAATCACTGCTTTTTTTAATGTCGCGTCGTTTTAAAATACTTTGTGTAAAACATGTCTAAATACACTTGATCGGCATCGGTCATGTCCGCCATCACCATGTCATCACCTTGTTTATCAAAGCGACCTACCATGATGGCAGATTTTACAGTATCATGTTCATGCGGATAAAAAACAACCAAGTACAGGTGCTTAACAACATCAATAAACTCAAAACTGTAAAA
>JAAZGU010000172.1 GCA_012511085.1 Erysipelothrix sp.
ACTTTTACCAACCAAGTAATTCAGTTGATCATCGTCACTGCGTAAGGCAGGCACCATCGCATCCAGTTTCGGTGTCTCCAAACTCAAGACCGTTTCAAAGAAAATTGGCTTTCCTTCTTGAATGAATTGCCCCATTGAATGCAGATCAGTAGAGAAAACAACGGATGCTGGGAAAATTCCTTTATGGTTTTTACCTTCTGACTCCCCAAAGAGTTGTTTCCACCACTCGGCTAACATCGCAAAGTGACTTTCATAACTCACAAAGATTTCAACATCTTTCTTATCCTTTTCAATGAGTTTGCGTGCTAAGCCGTATGTGTAAGCGGGGTTTTTTTCCAAATCACTGGTGTTTAAATCATGATAGGCCGCTAAGGAACCTTCCATGAGCGCATCAATATCAATGCCGGCACACGCAATCGGTAATAAACCAACCGCTGTAAACACTGAGAAGCGTCCCCCAATGTCATCTGGAATTGACAAACGATGGTAATTGTAAGTTTGGTTTTTCAAGAGTTCATGCATGACCCCTTTGCGTTTATCGGTTGTGACGATAATCCGCTTTGCGGCCGCTTCGATGCCGTACAAGTTTTCCATGTAATGGCGCAGCATGCGAAATGCAACCGCTGTCTCCGTGGTTGAACCTGATTTTGAAATCACATTCAGATAGACGGATTTGTTTTGAATCCGCTCCATAATTTGTAAGAGCGCTGTTGATGAAAAGGTGTTGCCAATGTAAATGATTTCCAAACGATCATCATGATACAAACCATTGACAAATTCAATGGCAGCGCGAGCTCCTAAATAAGAACCACCAATACCACACACCAACAAGACATCACCGCGTTCACGAATCGTTTGCGCAAGTTCCTTCACTTTATTAAATTCATCTTTATCATAGTTTAAAGGCCAGTCCACCCATCCTAAATAATCGCTGCCTTTGTGCGTTTTTTGATGAATCCAATCATGAATCTTCACCACTTCATCTTGATATTCTTCAAGATTTACTTTTAATTTCGCATAGCTTAAATCAACTTTAATCATTGTTTTCTTCCTTCCATTGTTTTATCCAACTCGGCAATTGTTTCGCCAAGGTTTGAAACCCTAAATTACTCTTTGGTAGTTGTTGGTCTTTAATTTTCGAACGAAAACGACGCATGGGACGCTGATAGATGGCTTTTAAAGAAAGCTTTAATTGCCCTTGTTTTTGATCCACATCGAGCACTTTTAAATACAAATAATCACCGACCTGCACATATTGTGTAATGTCTTTCACGTAATTATCCGAAAGTTCAGAAATGTGAATTAAGCCGGTGGTATCCTTGTCAATGGACACAAACGCACCGTAATTTTGAATCCCTGTCACATGCCCCACAACGACCTGGCCAACTCGATACATAGTACACCTCTTTTTAATAAAGTTATTATACCACAAGGTCAAATCGGTTGTGATATAATGCGAATGAGGTGAGCTTATGCTTGGTGCCATGTATCCCTTTTGGGCAGCCATTACCGCAAATCTAATTGCGCAATTATTAAAGCCAGTTTTTTATTATCTGCGCAGTAAACAATGGCAATTTCGATGGGTCATTGAAAGTGGCGGTTTTCCAAGTTCGCATACAGCGACCGTGACCGCATTAACATGCGCGGTTGGCATTCAAGAACAGTTCCATTCAACCATTTTTGCGGTGACTGTAACCTTTGCACTGATTGTTGCGTACGATGCCGCGAATGTCCGCTACTACGCTGGACAAAATATTCGAATTACCCAGCAACTCATCAAAGACATTCAGACATTAACCCAAACAAAATTGGATGACCCGGTCTATTTAATTAAAATTAAAGAAGTGCTTGGTCACAAGTGGATTGAGGTTTTTGGTGGATTTATTCTGGGAGTTGTGATAGCATTATTGTTGTTCCTGATTAAGTAGGAGGTTGCTTATGAAAGAAAGCTTAATTGAAGAAATCGTCGATACCATTGATAAGATTCGTCCATACATTCAACGTGATGGCGGTGACATCGAGTTTGTCGATGTTGATGATGATGGTATTGTTTCTGTCAGAATGTTAGGTGCATGCGTCGGCTGTGGCCTGATTGATAACACAATTACCTTAGGGGTCGAGGCAATTCTTACCGATGAGATCCCTTTCGTAAAAGAAGTTATTGTCGTAGATTAAAATACTAGCGATTATTCGCTAGTATTTTTTATTTCTAAATCAATGTTTTTTTGAATGAGACGCTGATCCACAATCTCTTTGATGATGGTGTAGATAACCGCAAAGATCGGCACCCCCACAAACATTCCTAAAATCCCAAAGAAACCGCCCCCAATCACAATCGCAAACATAATCCACAAGCCTGGCAATCCCATGGAATCACCTAAAACCATGGGTCCAATAACATTACCATCCAGCTGTTGTAGTAAAATAATAAAAACAAGAAACCATAAGGACACCATCGGATCGACAATGAATAAAATAAAGATGGATGGAATCGCACCAATGAAGGGGCCCAACACCGGAATCATGTTGGTAATCCCAATGATGAAACTAATTAAAATGGCGTAGGGCCAATTAAAGATGGTCATCACTAAAAAGCTAATCATCCCCACAATGATGGAATCGATGCTTTTACCAATGATAAAACTTTTAAATGTTTTAGCGCTTAAACGGGTGATGCGCAAGGTTTGCGCCGCCCCCTTGGGACTTAAAAACGCATAGGTCATTTTTCGAAACTGTTGCGCGAAGCGTTCACGATCAATGAGGATGTAAAGCGCAATCATCAAACCCAGGAAGATACGAAACAGAAAGTTCGCAATTTGAATTGAGTACGTGATGACTTGCGGTAAATATTCACGGACAATGCCTGCAAGCATATGCAGAATTTCTTCCCCAGAACCAATTAAGATATTGGTGAATTCCGGACTTATGTTTAATTCTAAAATTAATTCTTGAAGATAAGCCTCCGCTGCCATCAAATAATCCGGTAACAGGATGATTAAGGTATTAATAGATGATATAAGTTGCGGCAGCAAGATGTAGATACTCAAACTGACACCCGCAATCACGATGAAGATGGTCGTTATGGCGGCGATGACACGTTTGTATTTCGATTTGATTTTAAGTTTCGAAAGCACTTTATTTTCAATGATCTGCATCAAGGGTGTCACTACAAATGCAATCGCAAACCCAACCACAAACGGCAACAAGATGGCCATGGTTTTATTGAAAAATGATCTGATAACGCCAAAGTATGAAATCATAAAATAAAAACTCACGATGACAAGCCCCGCAATAATAAAGGCAAGGGTTTGTTCTTTTTGTTGTTGGTTGATTTTAAAACGCATGGTCATCCCCCTTAATCAAAACGTCCAAGTCAATGTCCATCAGACCCTGACTTTCAATGAAGTCATCACCAAAG
>JAAZGU010000173.1 GCA_012511085.1 Erysipelothrix sp.
AACGTGCGTGTTATTTACGATAATTTTGATTCCAACGAAATGATGTACACGCAACTTGCTAGTGGGGAAGTGTACGATGTTGTGATTCCTTCGGATTACACCATTGAGCGCATGATCAGTGAAGACATGTTGCAAACTCTGGATTTGAGTTTAATTAAAAATTACAACAACCTACTCGATAATTTAAAATCATTACCCTTTGATGAAAACAATGAATATGCGATTCCTTATTTTTGGGGTAATGTAGGACTTGTTTATCATAAAGATAACGTAAGTCTCGCAGATCTGGAAACACAGGGTTGGAACGTGTTGGCCAATCCTAAATACGAAGGTCGGATCTTCATTTATGATTCAGAGCGCGATACCTTCATGGTGGCGCTGAAGGCTTTGGGTTATTCCGCAAACACGACCAGTGAGATAGAGCTTAACGATGCGTATGCATGGCTTCAAAATGTCAATGCCACAATGAGTCCAGTCTATGTGACGGATGAGGTTATTGATCAAATGATCAACGGTACCAAAGATCTCGCAATCATGTATTCTGGGGATGCCGTCTATGTGGAAATGGAGAATGAAAATATGCGTTACTTCGTGCCTAAGGAAGGTACAAACATTTGGGTTGATGCGATGGTGATTCCTAAGAATGCGAAAAATGTCGCCATGGCACACAAGTGGATTGACTTCATGTTAAGCGACGCAGCAGCACTTGCGAACACCGAGGAGGTTGCTTACACAACGACCAATAAAAATGTATTTGAGGAAGTGACGGAAGCGGATTTCAGTGCTTATTTGGATTCGTACGTGCCGCGTTTGAATTATGAAAAGGATGAAAATTTTCGCTACAATGCGCAAATCAAGAAAATCATTTCTGATTTGTGGATTCGTGTGAAAGCGCAATAAACTTATAAAAGGAAAGCGACTCATCACATGGTGGTGAGTCTTTTTTCACAAGCTGTCAAAAAGCCCAATATTTACGGTTTTTTATTGCATTTGTGAGGCGGCTTATGTATAATAGAAAAGCACAGCAGTAACGGTTCCTTGGCCAAGTGGTAAGGCAATAGACTGCAACTCTGTGATCATCGGTTCGAATCCGATAGGAACCTCCAAATTGGGGATGTGGCGGAATAGGCAGACGCAACGGACTTAAAATCCGTTGAAGTAATACTTCGTGAGGGTTCAAGTCCCTCCATCCCCACCATCTTAATGGCCTTTGGCCACGCAAATCTATTAAATACGCGCCCATAGCTCAACTGGATAGAGCGTTTGACTACGGATCAAAAGGTTGCGGGTTCGATTCCTACTGGGCGCGCCATTTATTTTTTTATGTCGGGATGTAGCACAGCTTGGTAGTGCACTTGATTTGGGATCAAGGGGTCGCAGGTTCAAATCCTGTCATCCCGACCATTTTATTTATTGCGGCGGGATAGCTTAGTTGGCTAGAGCGTTCGGTTCATACCCGAAAGGTCGTGGGTTCGAGTCCCACTCCCGCTACCATTTAAATATGTCCGTTTGGACTTTTTTTAATGAAGCAACGCTGGCTAGCCAAAACAAAAAAATGACAAGCTTTGTGGACGAATTTCATTTTTTCATGTTGAAATAATAGGATTTATTATGTATAATGTAAAAGCGCTATTCATTTGCTAAGAGCTTGATTTTAGTCGCTTGGACCCTTAGCTCAGTTGGTCAGAGCTGCCGGCTCATAACCGGTTAGTCGTAGGTTCGAGTCCTACAGGGTCCACCAAGATGGAGGAATACCCAAGCGGTTGAAGGGACTGGTCTTGAAAACCAGCAGATGTGAGAGCATGCGTGGGTTCGAATCCCACTTCCTCCGCCAGGTTATTTATGTTATAATCGTGGTGTACGAAATTTAGATATCGCGGGGTAGAGCAGTCTGGTAGCTCGTCGGGCTCATAACACGGAGGTCGGAAGTTCAAATCTTCCCCCCGCAACCATGGTTCCGTAGCTCAGTTGGTAGAGCAGTGGACTGAAAATCCACGTGTCGTTGGTTCAATTCCGACCGGAACCACCATCCAACCCATTGAAAGCCACTCGTGTGAGCGGTTTTTTATTTTGCATAAAAAAACTCACCACCAGTGAGTTTTATGATATTTGTTGCAGATAACGAAGCGTTGTCGCACTGACTTGATCAAGGACAAAATCATCAAAGGCAGTGATTGCTTGCAAGTCCGCTAGCGTTTCAGGGGGATTTTGAAGTAACAAACGTGCGTAACTTCCACGGGCCCGTTTCGCAATCATGGAGATGGTGCGCGGTTTGCCATTTTTGATGGAAACAAAATCAACATCAATCCATTGGCCATGATTTGAAAGCGCATGCTTGTTAAGCGACTTGGAAAATTCAAGACTCGCTAAATTGATGATGAGCTCCTGTGGCTGCAGCATGCTTATGAAGGCATCGGTTAATGTATCTTTAAAATGAGTGTAACGATTTTCCAAGCTTAGTTGCTCAAGTTCCACTAAATAGTCCATGCGATAGGGAGTCACCCCATCAAAGGGCCGCAGCATGCCATACAAGGCACAGAGGACGATCAATCGCTCATGGCCTTCATGTTGCACCTTTGGACTTAACGTCAAATAATCAAGGTAACGAAACGCTTCCCCTTTAAAATAGCCAATCGCAGCCAAAGGTTCATGATGGGTGTGCAGCATGTCAAAAACCTGGTGCGCAAGCCTTTCAGAAACCTTGTATAGATTTTCCAATTGTTTCACATTGAGGTTTTTAAGCTCTTGCATTACCAGTTGCGCATCATCATTAAAGATTGGACGACTCAAAGGCTCTACCTTATTTTTAAGGTTCAGGGTTTTACTGGGTGATAATAAGATTTTCATAAAAACATTTTAACACATTCAAACAATCCTTCCTTAAAATTATCAGTTTCTTTAAGATTAGTTATGAAATTTCAAAATTAGTGCGTTATAATAGTACCATGTTATAAGGTAAGGAGAAGTCATGCGAAAGCCTTTTTCATTTTATCTGGCAGTATTAATGACCCGATTCACCATTTTTATATTGAGACTTTTTGGATTTGCGGGAACGCATGTTCCTGGGCATGTCGCACTTGCCATCTGTCCTTTGTTTTTAGAACACATAGGGAAGCCCAAAGATCTCATCATGATTACGGGAACCAACGGAAAAACAACGGTCTCTAATTTGATCACGGATTTTTATCAAAGTCAGAACATTGCAGCTGTGAATAACAGCACCGGTTCCAACATTGAGGAAGGGATTATCGTGGCCATGCTTGCAGGGTCGACATTTTTTGGGAAAAATAAAGTGGCAACCATGGTTTTAGAAGTGGATGAACGCGCCTCGTATCGGATCTTCCCTTATTTAGTTCCGGATGTGTTAGTCATCACAAACTTGTTTCGTGATTCCTACAAACGCAACGCTCATCCTGAGTTCATTAGTGGTATTTTAGAGGATTACATTCCTGAGACAACCACCTTGGTTGTCAACGGTGATGATTTGATTTCATCCTTGCTTAAACCCAACAACAAAAAACTTGTGTTTGGGATTGTGCCCTTAAAACAAGAAATATCCGATACTCAAAGTCTCATTCATGACATGAAACATTGTCCGGTATGCCATTACCCACTTACTTATCAGTTTGTGCGACATCATCATATTGGGCAAGCAAAATGCAGTGTGTGTGGCTTTAAAAACTTAAAGGCTGATTTGCAGGTGACACGTGTCAGTGAAAACCTTAAACAAGC
>JAAZGU010000174.1 GCA_012511085.1 Erysipelothrix sp.
ATTCAAATCATGTTCGAGTTCACCGACAACAAGCCCGGCTTTTTAATCGATGAACCGCTTGAAACTCTGGGTCAAAAACTAAGTCTGCCCCATTATTTGGAAATGTTCCGTAAAGAAATTCAAGCAAGCTTACCACTATTAATCACCAATTAATTATTTAAGATAATGATTAAAACAAGCTAACATTTCATCAAGACGCTTCTGACGCGCTTTGACTTTCCCCGTTCGGGATAAATCGTGATTTTCTTCATTGAAGAGAATCATTTTTGTTTCCACACCTTTTTCCTTTAAGCCGGTAAAAAGTTGATAGGCTTGTTCCACGGGACAGCGGTAATCCTTTTGTGAGTGAATGATTAAGGTTGGTGTTTGCATGTTCGCCAAATACTTGATGGGCGAATGCCACCAGAGTTTCTCAATGTCACCGCTTTTTTGTAAGGACGCTTGTTGTTGATCTTTGGTAAAGTAATACCCAATGTCCGCAACCCCATAAAAGGACGTCCAGTTGGAAATGCTGCGTTGGGTAATCGCACAGGCAAAGCGGTTGGTATGGCCAATGATCCAATTGGTCATAAAGCCGCCGTAGGAACCACCCGTCACCCCACATTTTGCGGGGTTGATGTTGGGATAACGTTGTAAAACCGTCTGGAAAAAGCCCATCAAGTCATCGTAATCAACAGTTCCGTATTTTCCACGAATATCGCTAAAGGCATTGTCTTGCCCATCAGAGCCCGACGGATTGGTATACATGACCACATAACCGGCATTGGCCCACACTTGCATTTCATGCACGTAAACTTCACCATAGATGGTCTTGGGACCGCCATGAATATTTAAAATCGCAGGATATTTCTTTTTCGCATTAAATTTCGGTGGCAACAACACCCACCCTTTTAAAGCACGCCCATCCACTTCATATTCAATCGCTTCTGGTGTGATGATGCGATAATCCCGTAAGGCTTTGTTGTGGTTGCTGAGTTGTTTATCCTCATGATACAAGGCTTGCGCTTGTTGGTCTTTCAAACCAAGGATAATCAATTTATTATTTAAGAAGCTGAAACCATCAATGGAACCAGGAAAATCAAGCACGCGTTCCATGTGCTTGCCATCAAACTGCATGAGCCGTGAATGATCACGCACATTAAGCGTGAAATAAAATTTATCATCATGCACGCAAGCCAAGGGTGAACCCAGCATGCGCACATCGCTGTTCATGGAATTGCCAATCGCATAAATTGGATCGCCAACCACTTCAAAGCGCTTGTTTTTACGGTGATATTGACCCAATACGGCATTCTGATTCATTCCAAAAGTGCCACCGATTTCCTTCATGATAGCGACGATGGTATTTTTTAAGTAAAAGGCTTGCAGCAGCCATTGATCACCTTGCGTTAACTTACGCAAACGAAAATTCTTTAAGCTTAATTCATAAAGATCATTTTCAAAGCCATACACATCGCTACGCGTACGCGCCAGCACGAGTGCCTTGTTTTGCTTGGCGTTGATTTCAAGGCTGATGATATCAATCGCAGGGGCACTGATGGGTTTAAGACTCGCTTTTTCGACATCATAAACATAGAGACGCGTGAAGGTCTTGCTCATGAAGGTCCCGCCATTAAAATAAAAAGGCAGTTGATTGATCTCTTGATAATAACTATCTGCTTTTATTGCTTTTTGATAAGCTTCCCACTGCTCATCATCGACTTTGTGTTTATCAAGATAATCCTCATGATCGGTGGCAAGCACCAGCAATTGTTTATTATTGATAACTTTGATTTGCTTGACGCTCACGCCCAAGGAAAACCAAAGTTGCGCTTCCCCGCCTGTGGTCGCAATTTGATACACATCAACCTTTTTGGTTTCTTCATTGACTTGATGAAAGATGAGTGTCGTGCGATCAAGCCAGGTGTAGTGTTGCGCCTTGTTGTTGCTGGTTAATTGGAAGTGTTTACGCTTTTGATAAATCCAGATGTTGTGGTCGTAAGCGTCCGCTTCCAAGTTGGCTTCACTCACAACGTAAGCCAAGGCATTGTCGCTTGGATTAACTTGTAAATTGCCTAAAAATTTAAGGGTTTGCCAGGTGTTGGTTACAATCGGTTTCATAAAAATCTCCTTTTTTTTATTATAGCACTAATCCTATGGTATTATGATAATGGTCACAATGATCTTGATCATTTTAAGGAGTAACATCATGAGTAAAAGAAAAACTTTTAATTTAACCGCATTGGCGCGCAGCGATGCCAAAGACTACATACGTTTACAAAGTCAAGCACGCAAAGGCTGGCATTTAGCCCAGGTTAAAATTCCATATTTTAGCTACGAGCTTGAAGAGTATGAAGGCGAAGATAAGGCTTATCTGATTGACTATCAAGCCACCAAGGATGACGCTTATTTAAGAGCTTATAAACAAAAAGGTTGGACACATGTCTGTTCCTATAAAAACCTGCATTATTTTAAAGGCGGTTTATCAACCTTGCGTTCCTACACCGACCTGGAGGGTAAATACAAGCTCTATAAAAAGATTGGCAACACCAGTGCCATGATTTTAGTTGTGTTGCTTGCCTTAAACATTGGCTTGTTCGCAACTTTCAATGCCTTGACCAAACAAGCGGTGGTGAATCGCCAGCTCGTTACCTTGAGCTTTGGACTCGGTTTGTTTTTGGTGCTGTTTAATCTGGTGCTTGCTTATGCAACCTTCACCTACTTGGCACGTGCCACAAATGTGAAACGAGAAATGCAATGATTCTCGAAATTCGAAACATCGATAAAAGTTTCGGCAACAAACAAGTGCTCTTTGATGTATCCTTTGACGTGACCGCATCCAAGACCATGGGCTTTTTAGGACGCAACGGTGCTGGAAAAACAACGACCATGCGCGCCTTGATGGACGTCTTTAAAGTCGATCGTGGTGGATTTTACTTAAACGGAAAACCCTTTGATCCCCACGCCGTGAAAGTCGGCTACCTACCCGAAGAACGCGGTTTATACAATAAAGAACCAATTGCAGAACAATTGCGTTATTTTGGAAAATTAAAAGGCCTCACCAGCAAAGCTGCGGAAGC
>JAAZGU010000175.1 GCA_012511085.1 Erysipelothrix sp.
ATTAATATTCCAAATGAAGCATTAAAAGATGCCATTAAAGTTTACGATTACATGTTTGAAAATTTTGTAGTTACAAACATTGATGTCATTGAATACCCTAAGGTTAATTTTAAAAGAAAAATATTTTCCCAAACGATTGAAATTCCATCATTACAGGTATTACTTCCACAAACGATGGATCCAAATGAGATTGTGCATGTTTATGAATTTAACAGCGATTTAAAAGTTCCAATTGCTAAAGACACAGTCATCGGCCAGCATAAGTTATATTATGATGATGAATTATTAGGAACAGTTGATCTTTTAATAAATGAAAAGCTTGGAATCGATCCTTTGTATTATGGTGCTTGGGGTATCGGAACCTTAACAGCGATGCTTGTTTTGGTTGTTGTTATAAAAAGAAAACAGCGCAGCTAAGCTAAATTGCTTTGTTGCTTAATCAAAAAGGTAAAGAAACCGAAAGCGGAAATTTAATCTGAGGATATTAATTCATTAAATTCATGTATGTAAAAAACACAGAGTTTGTGCAAACCCTGTGTTTTTAATTGATACTATGGTTTATGTGACCGATTTTGATAACGATCAAATAAATAAGAAAACATATCAAAGAGATAGACTCCATAAATTATTTTCTCAATGAAATAGAGTTCATAACCCATTCTCCAAATAAGAAATACAATCGCAATCGCATTTAACTTTCCCAGTTTCTTAAATATAACCATTTGCTTATTTTGATGTTTGGTTGGAATCGATGATGTTGGTCAATTCAATAATTTCATCAATCATTGCTTCAATGAATTGAATCGTATCCATCAAAGGTTTTTCAGTGCTTAAATCAACGTTAACCATTTGCGCAAGTTCAAGTGGTGGTTTTGTGCCACCAGCTTTAAGAACTGCTTTCCATGCATCAATCGTAATTTCATCATTTAACAGTTTCTCACTCGCTTGGGTTGCAATCGTTAAACCAGCTGAGTATGTGTAAGGGTATAAACCCATGTAATAGTGGGGTTGACGCATCCAAGTTAGTGCGGCTCCTTCACTGATTTCAACCGCATCGCCCCAAAATTGTTTGAGTACGTCGTGGTAAATTTTGTTTAAAACCGCTGCTGAAATGGGTTCATCGCGATCAATTGCTAAATAAACTTCGCGTTGATAAGCCGCTTCCAACAAGTGTGTGACAAAATTGTGGTAATAAGTTCTTGAAATCAAGGTGGATAGAATCCAACGCTTTAAGCGTGGATCTTCAGCGTTTGCTTTGAGATGATTTGCCATCAACAATTCATTCATTGTGGAAGGTGCTTCAATGAAATAAAGGGAAGCACGTGTGTTCAATAATGATTGGTGTTGACCGGCAAGGTAAAAGTGACCTGCATGACCAAGTTCGTGTGCTAACACAAACACTTCACGCATCTTCTGGGTCCAACTGATTAGGATGTAGGGGTGTACACC
This sequence comes from Erysipelothrix sp., assembly GCA_012511085.1. GTDB lineage: Bacteria > Bacillota_I > Bacilli_A > Erysipelotrichales > Erysipelotrichaceae > UBA6182. The sequence goes on from JAAZGU010000175.1 coordinate 1,450, forward strand.
ATAAGGGCTGGAACAAAAGGCACCGGTTGATTTTCCTTGATTTTGAGGGAAATCAATCCATCGCTCATCAAATGCTTTTTTAATCATGTCTGTGTATTCTTCACCAAGGACATTCAACCCTTCCAGAAGTTGGTTTTTGGACTCAGCGATGGAGATATCTGGTTCAAAATCAGGATCCACAACCAAATGCAAGTCCATGGTGGTCATTTGTTCTAAACCATGTATCTTTTGTAGTAACTTGGCAAATTTTCGCATAGCAGGTGCTAAATGGGTCATGATCAGATCGATTTGACGATCGTACATGTCGCGTGTTACTTCTTGATTAAATAATAAATAATCAATGGTGGAATCAAAACCTTTTAATTTAGCCATTGCTTTTTCCTTAAGCACATGCGCTTTGTAGATGGCAGCGACGGTATTTTGTGACTGTGTTAAACGCTTGTGGAAGGTTTCAAAGGCACGATGGCGAACATTGACATCGTTGTCAAAGGCGAGTTCGTCCTCAAAATAACCAAAAGTCATCGGGATCTCTTGATCGTTAACTTTTATTGCATCAAAATGCATGTCTACTAATTTATGGGTGTTGTAAATACCATAGGGTGCATTGAGTGATTGATTGAATTCACTGATAGCATCCTCAATGTCCGGTTTTAACGCGTGTGGTTTTTCGCGGATGATAAGATCAATCGTACGCTTTAAGCCCGCATCCAATGCAATCATTTCATTTAAGGTAACTTCATCAAGCTGTAACAATTGTTGTTTGACGAAATTCAATTTTGTCTCAAGCCCACTTATGACCATTCCAAGTTTACCACTGCGAGCCATGACCTCTTGATTGCCTTGATCTTGACTTAAATGCAAAGACGCGTAGGTTGAAAGACGAATCAAGGTAACTTGCAGAGCTTCCAAGGCTCTTAAGGCAGCGACTGCTTGGCTTGCTTCTTGTAATTGGCCATCGTATTGTGATTTAAAGGCATCCACTGTGTCGACAACCGTATCCAGTTCCTGATAAAATAGTTCATCACTTTCATAGAGATCGGATAAATCCCATGTTTCTAAATAATTAACTGCTTCACGCTTTAATATTTTCATATCGAACTCCTTTTCATACCTTAAAATTATACCACTCTTTATCTGTAGGTTTAAAAGAATTAAAAGATTGTGCTTTAAAATATAAAAATAGGGGAGCAAAACATAATAATTACTTTTGAAAGTCGTAATCTTTTTTGTGGTTTTAAAAATTTGGTATACTAATAAGGAACATGTTTTTTAAATAGGAGGGCATATGCAAGAAAAGCAAAAGCGTATTAAGATTAATGAACTTGGTGGATATCAAGGTCATGCAGGTTCAGTTACAAAACGTGGTGCTATTTTCAGAAGTGGCAATCTAAAGACTAATCCTGAATCATTATCAAAACAATTGAGCGATTTAAATGTTTCAATGGTTTTTGATTTGCGATCAACGGAGGAAGTGAATGTACAACCCTATGTTTTACCCCGTCACATTGAGTATCGTCATACGCCAGTGTTGGCAGCGATCGAAGATGGAGCGCATGGATTAAGTCCCCATGATTTCAAAAATGAGGCATCCTTAGAAGCATTGAAAGGGCATTTTAAAAATGCTGAAGATTTTCAATTTGTAAGTGATTTTATGATGGGTATTTATGAAACCATGGGTAAACAACCGCAAGTTTTTGGTGAGATAATGAAAGCAATGATTGAAAACAAGGGACAGCCTGTTTTATTTCATTGTTCAGCAGGTAAAGATCGCACTGGTGTTTTAGCGTCGTTGATTTTGTTGGCATTAGGTGTGGCATTGGACGATGTGAAAGCACATTATTTACAGTCAAATACATGGCGGGCTGCTGACATTGAACATGAAATGCAAATGATTGCACAAACTGTAAAAAATCAAGATGATCTAGACAAAATAAAGGGTATCTTAATTGTAAAAGAAGCCTATTTGGACGCCATGTTAAAGTCAGTTCAAAAATATCCAAGCTTTGAAACATTTGCTCAAGCTCAACTTGGGCTTGATGAATCAAAATTGTCACAATTTCGTGCCTTGTATTTGGAATAGATGCATGAATAAGGGGTAATCAGATTGAAAGTGAAACAAAAAATCATTCTCGATATTGTAGAATCTGCACATTTTTCAAAAGCATTTGTTGAATGGTTAAAGACAGAGTTACCAACCTATCAAAGTAAGTTAAATAATCGTGGTGTTGGTGTTTTCAATGCACCGCCGACACTTTTAAGCGATCAAGAAAAAGTCGTGGAAGTTATGTTTGCACTGATCCATCTGCAAGCTTTCTATAAAGGTAGAGGCATTGATGATAGTATATTTTATGACTCACTTTATGATTTGAATTATCGAATTAATCGATATTTTAAAAATAATCAAGCTTATGGACTGACAGCAAAAGACATCCACTGGTTACGCTTTATTTTTGATGGTGAAATTTTTGATTTAGGTGCTTTACGTTTTCAAATGTTTCATTTTTCTTATGCAGAAATTGAAAGACAAGGTTTTGAACGCATGGAACTTTCAGAGCACTATAAAACAATGTTTAAAGAAGGGACTCCAATTGTCAACATTCATATTGCAAGCAATACCAATCTTAAAGAGGATAGCGTCAACCATGCCTTAAGCTTAGCGAATCGGTTCTTCAAAAGTTATTTTCCTGAATTTAATTATGAATACTATGTGTGTCGGAGTTGGCTGTTATATCCTGGTTTAAAACAATTATTACCAGAAACCAGCAACATCATTCGTTTTCAAAATCGTTTTAAAATCATCGCTTCTCATGATTTCCCCAATCAAGCATTAAATCGTATCTATGGTAGTGACGATCTCAGCGTGATTGCGACTCTAGAGAAAACAAGCACCTTGGCAAACGAAGCGTATCGCCATCTTGATGCTTTAGGTGTCAGTGCAGGAATTATTCATAAAAATGAGATTTAAATGACAAGGTTTGGTTGTGTCATTAAAAAAGAAGTACGGAGTGTACTTCTAATTTGTTTATTTCCAATAATTGTTTGCAGCAGCAACGGTTTGAAAATGAATGGCCACAACTTGCGAGGCTAGTGTTAAACTATCCGCATTGTGGGCATAATCGGCTCTTAATTTATCGCGAACTTCAGCCGAGGGTTGTGTGTAGGCAACCCCTTTCCGAGCTAAGGTAATCGCCAATTCAAAGCCTTGCTGTGGCGTATCTGTTTTTAAACTTGTTAACCAATCAGACATAAATATACTCCTTTCCTTATTTCTCCCTAAAAAAACTATACGCCCTATAAAGAAAATGTGTCAAGAAATATACTCTTTAAATATGGTATTTGTGGCATAAAAAGTATGGTTGTGGTTTAATGGTGACATGGTTAGAAAGTTGGAGATTATGAACAAACGTAGCAGTGGTATTTTGATGCATATTTCATCCTTGCCGGGTCCGTATGGGATTGGTGATTTTGGTCAAGGAGCGTATGCATTTGTGGATTTCTTAGTAAAAAGTAAACAACGCTATTGGCAGATTTTACCCTTAGGTACAACTGGTTTTGGTGATTCACCTTATCAAAACTTTTCGGCCTATGCAGGCAATTGGTATTTCATCAATTTGGATGAATTGATTGAAGTTGGTTTTCTTTTGAAATCAGAAGTTGATGCTTATCCCTTACAAACATCCACAACAACCGTTGACTATGCTTTGCTTTATCAACATAAAATGCTTTTGTTGCGCATGGCCTATAACCGCGTAAAAACAATTATGAAGGATAAGTTGCAGCATTTTATGGCAATTACGCCATGGTTGCGTGACTTTGCTTTGTTTATGGTTTTAAAAGCGCATCACCAAAATAAATCGTGGTTACAATGGCAAGCAGAATTCCGTATTTATAATTCAGATGCGGTACTCGCTTTTGAGCAAGCCCATCAAGATGAAATATATTTCCATGTCTTTTTACAATATTGTTTTAATCAGCAGTGGTTTAATTTAAAAAGATACGCTAACAAGCAGGGTGTTCAAATTATTGGTGATATTCCAATTTATGTTGCGGAAGATAGCGTTGAATTGTGGGTGACACCGCATTTGTTTCAACTTGATCGTCAATTGATGCCGGTGTCAGTTGCAGGTTATCCACCCGATGCGTTCTCAAAAACTGGTCAACTATGGGGCAATCCGCTGTATGATTGGCAAAACATGGCGGATGAAAATTATTCATGGTGGATTACCCGTCTCAGACATGCTTTAAAAATGTACGATGTGTTACGTATTGATCATTTTATGGGATTTGAGAATTATTGGAAAATCCCTTATGGTGCCACGGATGCGGTTCAAGGTGTTTGGGTTAAAGGTCCTGGTAAAAAACTTTTTGCGCAAATAAAAAAAGAACTTGGGGATGTGAACATCATTGCGGAGGATTTAGGTTTAATCACCGATGATGTGCGCGAGCTTATCCATTTTTGTGGCTATCCTGGCATGAAGGTACTGCAGTTTGCTTTTAATCCATTCAGTAACAGCGAGTATTTACCGCACAACCATGTTCAAAATAGCGTGGTCTACACAGGGACCCATGATAATTCAACAATTTGTGGATGGCTCGCAACACGTTCTGATTTGGAAATGGCATTTATTAAAGCGTACGTAAAATTAGATCAAGGTGAAGGGTATCATTGGGGGATGATTCGTAGTGCCTGGGCATCTGTTGCTAATCTCGCGATTGCACCCATGCAGGACTTTCTGGGACTTAGTGATACAGCACGTATGAACGAGCCTGCGACCATCGGAAAGAATTGGCGTTGGCGCCTTAAGCAAGAGCAACTAACGGATGCATTGGCCAATCAAATAAAAATATTAACACGTTTATATCATCGTTAACTTGCTAAAAGAAGCTCCATCGGAAGCTTCTTTTTTAAAAGTATATTGTTTGGTTTTTATAAGGTTATCCCTTAAGATATTAAAAGATGTAAGAAAATAAAGGAGTTCAACTATGAGTGTGGATGTTAACAAATTGCAGTTTGGGTTAGATACGTTTGGTGATTTGGCCTACGATGATGAGACAGGAGCCTTGATGTCTTATGAAGAATCGCTTCAAATGATTGTGAAAGAAGCGATGCTCGCTGATGAATTAGGCATCGATGTTTTAGCCTTAGGGGAGCATCACCGTAAAGAATTTTCAATTTCAAGCCCAGATACTGTGTTAGCTGCCTTAGCTTTGGTTACTAAAAATATTATTTTGGGAACCGGAGTAACGGTTTTAAGTTCCGATGATCCGGTTCGTGTTTATGAACGCTTTGCGACCATTGACGCCTTAAGCAATGGCCGTGCTCAGATTATGATTGGACGCGGGTCTTTTATCGAATCATTTCCATTGTTTGGTTATGACTTAAAAGATTACAACGAGTTGTTTGAAGAAAAAATTGCATTATTATATGAGCTATTAAAAAATGAGCCAGTGACGTGGAAGGGTGAGTTTACCCAGACCTTAAATAACATCCAAGTGTATCCAAAATTACAGAAACGTCTGGATGTGCATGTCGGTGTCGGTGGATCACCAGATTCTATTATTCGTGCGGCTAAGTATGGTTTTCCAGTTATGCTTGCAATCATCGGTGGGGAGCCAACGCGTTTTAAACCATACGTTGAATTGTATCATCGGGCTGCAGAACAGTTTAATCAACCCCTGCACCCCCTTGGAATGCATTCCCATGGTGTGATTGCGGATACTGATGAAGAAGCCTATGAGATTGCTTATCAATATATAAGAGGATCCATGGATATGATTGGAAAAGAACGGGGCTGGGCACCCATGAATCAGGAACGTTTTGATTTTGAAGTGAAACACGGTTCCTATTATGTTGGTTCAGTGCAAACGGTCGCGCAGAAAATGGCACGCATGATTCCTGCCGTCGGGGTCCAACGCTTTGATTTAATTTATGGCATTGGCGGTCAAAAACAAAAAGATCGTTTTAAGACCATTCAGTTGTATGGGGAACAAGTCATCCCCCGGGTTAAGGAAATCTTAAAGTCGAGAGCGACGCATGACTAAACCTGTTTTAGGAATATTAGGAGCAGGTAAATTTGGAACAGCACTTGCCCGTTTAGCAACAGCTGCTGACTATAAGGTATACATTGCAGGGTCGGGAGCGGTGGATAGAATTGCGCTATCTATTGAAGTGCTTGTGCCCAAGGCAACCGCAAGCACGGCGTTGGAGGCAACCGCAAAAGCAGATGTGGTTATTTTGGCCTTACCACTTGGTAAATACCAAACCATCCCGAAAGCCAATCTCAAGGGTAAACTCGTTCTTGATGCCATGAATTATTGGTGGGAAGTTGATGGTTTAACTCGCATTCCGGAAGATTTAAGACATTCATCAACGGAAATTGTTGCCCAATTCTTAAATGGTAGTCATGTTGTAAAAGCATTGAATCACATGGGCTACCATGATGTGGAACTAGAATCAAAAGCAAAAGGAGAGCCCCTGCGCAAGGCAATTGCTTTTGCCGGTGCTGATGATCAACACAAGGCAACGCTTCAAAAACTAATTGATGATTTAGGCTTTGACGCCTTGGATATTGGCCCTTTAAAAAATGGTGTGAAGTTAGAACCAGGAAGTCCACTTTTTGGTGCAAACTTAACCAAACAACAATTGCAACAAGCCATTGATGATTTTGAACAGAGTGAATTTGGGATTGCGGTGCTTAAAGCGCGTGCTGGAAAACTATAAACAGAGGTTTCTGTGTTTTTTTCTTTGTTTTTAAATGCATGTGATTTTGATATACTTAAATCAAAGGATTAAAAGATACTTGTGAGGGAAAGCCATGCGGATTTTGGTTGTTGATGATCAGAAAAGTTTAAATGAATCAATTTCTGATGTTTTAAAAGCAAACGGTTATCAGGTTGATTCTGTTTTTAATGGTGAAGATGCCATCGATTACATGAGTATGCTTAATTATGATTGCGTTGTTTTAGATATTATGATGCCGCATGTGGATGGCTTTGAAGTCGTAGAAATCATGCGCAGTAAAGGTTATGTCCAACCGATTCTGTTTTTGTCAGCCAAACAACATGTCGATGATCGCGTGAAAGCTTTAAAATTAGGAGGCGATGATTACCTCGTGAAGCCTTTTTCAATGGATGAGTTGTTGGTGCGGATTCAAGTGCTTTTGCGCCATCATGATAATCAAGCCACCAACATCTACCAGGTAGGCGATCTTTCAATCAACATTGACACGCAACAAGTGAAACGGCAGTCACAACTTATTGAACTGTCACACAAAGAATATTTAATTTTACTTTATTTAGTCCGCCATCAAAACATGGTAGTGACCCGTGAACAACTTTTAGAACATGTGTGGGATTTTGATTATGATGGGACATCCAACATCGTGGATGTTTACATCAATTATTTACGTAAAAAGGTGGATGGACCCTATCAACATAAATTGATTCAAACCGTGCGCGGTTCTGGGTACACGATTCGAGGTCAAGCATGAAACGTTTGCCATTTAAACTACAAATCACGTTATGGTACAGTGGCTTCATGATTTTGTTTTTAGCGATAACACTCACCATTATTTACACCATGAGTGCCACAAGCATGTTAAGCAAAACGGATGAGAGCTTAATCAATACTTTGGATAAGGCGCAAGATTATGTGACCTATCGTGATGGTGTCTTTCGTTACGATGAATACATGCACCGCCTGGATGAATCGATTGCGGTTGTTGTGTATGATCAATTCGGAAATGTGCTCTATGGGGAAGTGCCTCGTTTGTTTCCTGTGGACACCCCTTTTTCTAATATCTTGGCGACTATTAAGTTGCCGAATCAAAACCGTTATGTGTATCGCGATTTAGATATTGAAGTTGCGGGTGCCAAACAAAAGCTTGTTTTGCGTGGGATTGCTTCGTACACGCGTGCAAGTGCAACTCTTAATTCATTTTTATTTGGTTCACTCATTGTCGCGCCCATTATTATTCTACTAGCAATTTTTGGTGGTTGGCGATTAATGAAACAAATCTTTAAACCGATTGATTATGTCCGCACCACGGCCCAAGCAATCAGTGATGGTGACGATTTAAAATTACGAATTGAAACCCCTGAAAATAACGATGAGATTGCGAAGCTTGTATTAACGCTCAATCACATGCTGAAACGTCTTGATGATGCATTTGAGCGCGAACGTGAGTTCAGTGATGATGTCTCACACGAACTAAGAACACCTCTAAGTGGGATGTTGCTTGACATCGAGTTGTTGCAAAGTAAAACAACGCAAGCAGAACAAGTTCATGTTTTGTCACGGTTGCATTATCATACAACCTGGATGATTGAACTCATTGAATCCATGAGTGCTTTATCAAATCAAGTCCAAATTAAAAAGCTTGAAAGCGTTAATTTAAACCAAGTGGTGTCCAATTATGCAACCATGGATGGGCGTCGCATTCAAGTTGATATCGACACCAACATCATGATTAAAACAGACACCTTGCTCTTTAATCGGATACTCAGCAATCTAATTAACAACGCCTTTCAATACGGAGCAAGCAAGGTCATGATTGCCACAGAGCTTGCTAAGGATGATGTGCGCTTAAAAATCAAGGATAATGGCATCGGCATTGATGCGGATCAACTGGATAATATATGGGATCGGTTTTATCAAGTTGATGCTTCGCGACATGATTCCAAGACCTTTGGCTTGGGGCTTTCGTTTGTGAAACTCGCGATTATGGCCTTGGGATGGGAAATTTCTGTTGAAAGTGAACCACAAAAATACACAGAATTTACAATTTTTATAAAAAAAGACTAATTTTAATCTAATTTTAATGTTGGGGTGTCACAATAAGGTCAAGAAAAGGAGAGAAACACATGAAGAAATTATTATTACCAATTCTGTTAGTGATTTTCTTAAGTGGTTGTCATCTTGTGTTTGATGAACAACCTGAGATTGAACAAGTCGTTCATAACGTGACCTTAGCGGAAGCGAAAGAAATTGCATTAACGCATGCCTCAGTATCAAAGGCCGAAGCAAAATTTGAAGTTGAAGAAATGGTTGAAGGCGAACCTTCCTATTATTTATTAGTGATTAAAGATCAAGATCACACTTTGCTTTATAAGATAGACATTGCCTCTGGAAAGATTTTATTATCAAGCAACCAAGAAAGCGATGCGATTCTAGATGGCCTTGATGCAAGCTTATCAAAGCCAAGCGGTACCAATGACAAGGATTTAGATCAAAGCGTATCCAGTGAACCACAACCATCAACACCGAGTGGTTCCAAATCTGAAAAGCCGAGCGATCCCAAACCTGTACAACCAAGCGATCCCAAACCTACGACACCAAGTGATACAAAAACTGAAAAACCTGCTGAATCACAACCGGATCATGTCATGAAAGACATTAGTAAAGATGTCGCATTACAAATTGCACTTAAAGATTTGGGAGTCTCACAATCCGCGATTCGTAAGCTTGAAATTGAGCGCGACCGCGAGAAAAACATGGATGTTTGGGAAGTTGAATTTGATTACGGTGATTATGAATATGAATATGATATCGCCATCAGTGATGGTACAATCATTAAAATGGAAATTGAATACCGTTTTAAACCAACAGGTACCGGCGAAATTTCATTGGCAAAAGCAAAAGAGCTTGCCTTAGCACGCGTAAAAGGTGCGAATGAAAATCATCTAAGAATCAAGAAAGATTACGACGATGGCCGTTTACAATACGAAGGTCGTATCATCTACAACGGTTATGAATACGAATTTGAAATTGATGGTCCAACAGGCATCTTCCTTGAATGGGAAATGGAAATTCTGTTCTACTAAAAAAAACCACTAAGATAGTCCACTTCATAGTAAGTGGACTATTTTTTATGTAAATTATTGCTTAATTTGATAGGGTCCTTTAAGATTAATGTAAGTTTGGAGGCAGCTATGTTTCAAAAGTTATCAAAGCCATGGCAAGATGTTGTGAAACTCATGTGGCAAGCCCACAAAGAAGAATCCATGCCAATCGGTTCGGTTATTACGGATGAAAACAATCAAGTGTTAATAAGCGGTCGTAATCAAATATTTAAACGTGATGAAAGGAATCCCTTGTCCGGCACCAGTTTAGCACACGCCGAAATGAATGCTCCCATGCATTTGCGTCGTGATGGACATCCCAACATTAAGCAATACACACTATACACAAGCATGGAACCATGCCCCATGTGTATAGGCGCATCGGTGATGAGTAAAATCCGTAACATCCATTTTGGTGCTCGTGATTTTTATGGTGGTGCAAGTGCTTTGGTGGAGCTTCATCATTATTTAAAAAGTAAAGATATGAAAATCCACTATGAAGCTGGCAACATTGAAGTGTTTCAACTTGTTTTACAAACAAATTTTGAAATGCAGAGACAATACCAACGTTACGAAGTTTTGTTAGCGAGCATCGCCCGTGCGAATCCAGATGCAATTCAAATTGGAAAAGCACTTGCACAAGAAAAGTTCTTTGACAAAGCGCAAGCAAAGAAGATGCCTGTCAAAGATCTTTATAATCATGTGATTGACTATTATGAACAATTTAAATAAATTTAAAAATCCTTATTATAAGAAAATCCGGGGCAGTGTGTTGTTGGAGTTAACATGTGCACATTGTAAAACGGCCCTTTTGCATTATCAAAAAGTGGGGAAGGGCAACGTGCGGGTGCTGCATCTTGAGCGCATTGTGGCTGCCACTTTTGATTGTTTCAAACAAGCAAAACAACTCACATGTCCAACATGTGGCACGCGGCTTGGTTTATTTGATGAAAAACATTTTGGTTATCGCATGATTCGCGGTCACACCATGCAGAGATTTTTGTTTTAAGAATCTTCAACGATTTGATTTAATATTGTATGCAAGGGTGCCGTATCAACTTGATGGGCTAAAGTCAGGATGACCATGTTGCGTTTGGGCACGATTATCAAGGCTTGGCCATCGGTGCCGAGCCCAAAAAAGATGCCTTCATCTTTTGCAACCCAGACACCATATCCATAACCATAACGTCGAAACAGACGTTGTGGATGATCAACATGTGGTGTTTGAGTTGTTTTTGTTTTCATGATTGTAATCCATTCCTTGGATACAATGCGCTTGCCTTGATACAAGCCATCATCAAGTAACAGTTGACCAAACTTCATGAGATCATCAGGGAACAACCAGAGGCGCGTGGCGCCCGCAAGGTAATCGCCGTATTTCTCCCATTTGTAATCGGTAATATCCAAATCTTTAAATAAGGTTTCCTGTAAATAATGATCAAGATCTTGTTTTAAATAAAGTTGTAAAACCACAGAAAGTAAATAGAAACCAGCGTTGGAATACAAGTAATGGGTTCCCGGTGCGTGAACGATTGGATAATTAAGTAAGTATTCGACATAATCGGAAGTTTCGAGCTTAAGCAAGTCTTGCCGCATGAGTAAAACATCCTGATAACCAATCGTATGTGTCAACAAGTGCCTTATTTGTATTTGTTGTAAATAGGCCAGGTTATTGGTATTTGTTAATTGATAATGTTTCGCTAAAATTGGATAAACGTAAGTGTCCAAATTTAATGTTTTTTGTGAGTCATGTTCAATGATGTAACCTAATAAGATGGTCATGACAGTTTTACTTAAACTGCGAATATCTGAGAATGTGTTCGCTTTTTTAAATTGGTGAAAAAAGTGTTGCTCATTTTGTGAGATCATCAAATAATGTAAATTCAAAGAGTTTTGACGTTTGTCTTTAGCTATTGATAATGCTTGCACATAATGATTAAATTTTGAGTTGGTGATCATTGTTATTACCTACTTTCATGTATAGTTTAGCATATCTTATGTAACTACTTGAAATCGAATATTAGGTACATTTTATGCAATTGTAGTATAATTTGGGTGTTTAATGGAAAAATGTTTTATAAGCTATCATAAAAAATGAAAGGGATGTTCTTGCAGACCATAATTTTATTTACATATGCATTACGTTAAGAAAATCTTAAAAAGTCACATCTTCAATATCATGCTTATGCTTTCTTTAACAGCTTTAGCGCTCTGGATTGCATTCAAAGATGACGATGGATCAACGCTGCTGTTGTTTAAAAATATCAAATGGTATTGGATTATTATTTTAATTGCGTATGTGTTTTTCTATCATAGCATTACAGGCTGGATTTTGTTTCGATTGACAAAATACAAATACACGTCATATCGGCTGTCGCAAGGTATTATCAACACCTTGATTGCGACGTTTTTCCATGCGATAACACCAGGTGCTTCCGGAGGTCAATTCATGCAGGTTTATGTGTTTCGGAAACAACGTGTCAATATAAGTGATGCCGC
>JAAZGU010000176.1 GCA_012511085.1 Erysipelothrix sp.
AAAAATTGAATGATTATCAATTCGATGCCTTGCATTTCACAAACGCTTTGGGTACCGATTTAACCGTTGGTTTAGTGGAAAATCATGTGTGGGCCGGGGGTAGTGAACTTGCTCAAAATGGGGCTGAGTTTAATCCCAACATGCCGACCGAAGAAACCTTCACGATGCCGCATCGTGAGCGTACCCATGGAGTGGTGGTCGCGACCAAGCCGTTAAACTATCAGGGGAAACTCATTGAAGATTTCACCTTGACCTTCAAAGATGGTAAGGTCATCAAGGCAACTGCCAAAAAAGAACAAGCAACGCTGGATGCGCTGTTAGCAACTGATGAAGGCAGTGCTTATTTGGGCGAAGTGGCTTTAATTTCCCACGATTCACCCATCAGTAACATGAACCTTTTGTTTTATAACACTTTATTCGATGAAAATGCTTCCTGTCATTTAGCCTTAGGACGTGCCTATCCCATGAACATTAAAGATGGGCAAACCATGGATGAAGCAGAGCTCAAAGCCAAAGGCATGAACTTTTCATTAAACCATGAAGACTTTATGTTTGGCAGCGCTGATATGAAGATTGTCGGGCTAAAAAACGATGAGGAAGTTCTCATCTTTGATCAAGGTAATTTTGTTATTTAAAGGGTAGCTGCGGCTATCCTTTTTTTATGACTTTGAGTTGACAAACCCTGCATATCTTGTTTTAATGTATCCATAAACATTGCGTAGGACATGAGTCAAAGCTTATGAATGCAGAGAGATGTTTGGTTGGTGAAAAAACATCGCAGTAACTTGACTTACCACCTCAAAAGACATGTTACGTTTCCCGCGTTAAGGGCGAGAGGGCACATATTGTGAACTAAGGTGGTACCGCGAGATCTTCGTCCTTAGAGCGTTGATCTTTTTTTATGATTAGGAGGACAACAATGATAAATATAAAGGAACATCCACATTTAAGTGTATTAAACCATTCATGCGCGCATTTGATGGCACAGGCAATTTCAAATCTATACCCGCATGCGCAGTTCTGGGTAGGACCTGTCATCACCGATGGTTTTTATTACGACATCGATTTAAAAGATGATGTGATTACCGAAGATGATTTAACAAAAATTGAAAAGGAAATGAAACGTTTATCCAAAGATGGCAAGCGTATCATTCGTGAAGAAGTCAGCAAAGCGCAAGCTTTGGACATGTTTAAAAATGATAAATACAAGATTGATTTACTCAATCACATGGATGAGAATGAAGAGGTTATTTCCATTTATCGCCAGGGTGATTGGATGGACCTTTGCCGGGGTCCGCATGTGGAATCAACCAAACTGCTTAAAAACTTTAAGCTGCTCAAAGTATCGGGAGCTTATTGGAAAGGTGATGCCCGCAACGACATGCTGCAACGCGTGTATGGAATTTGTTTTGATACCAAAGATGAACTCCAAGCCCATCTTGATTGGCTGGAAGAAGCGAAAAAGCGCGATCATAAAAAATTGGGCCGTGAACTTGGTCTCTTTATGATTTCTGAATACGGTCCAGGGTTTCCATTTTGGCTACCGGATGGCATGACCTTAAGAAAAACATTGATTGATTATTGGTGGGATGAGCACGTGAAAGAAGGTTATGAATTTATTGAAACACCAACCATGCTTTCTCAAGAGTTATGGGAAGTTTCCGGCCATTGGAAAAATTACCGTGAAAACATGTACATTT
>JAAZGU010000177.1 GCA_012511085.1 Erysipelothrix sp.
AACAACTTTTGGAAGTGTTTGAGCGTGATAGCATTTATCGAATTGATCATTACCTTGGTAAAGAAATGATTCAAAACATTTTAACGATTCGCTTTCAAAATCGATTATTTAAAGAGGTGTTTAATAAAGAAAACATTGACTACATTGCGATTACCGCATCAGAAACGGTTGGTGTTGAAAACCGTGGCAGTTATTATGATCAGACAGGTGCACTGAAAGATATGGTTCAAAATCACATGTTTCAGATTTTGTCAGTGGTACTGATGGATGAGCCTGAAGATGATGGTGTTCATACGTTTTTTAAAAACCAAAGCGCCGTGATTGAGAAGATTCGCTTGGTTGATGAAGCTTCGTTAGATGATCAAGTTGTCTTGGGTCAATATGAAGCAGGCACAATTGAAGGGGAGGCGGTCGTTGCTTATCGTGATGAGCCGAACATTGATCCGCATTCAAACACAGACACCTACGTTGGTTTGAAGCTGTTTGTTGATCATCCCGAATTTATGGATGTGCCAATTTATGTGCAGACCGGTAAACGCATGGATGTGCGTTCCACGGAAGTGTTGATTGTTTTAAAACCATTAAACAATCAAGCGCCCAACGTGTTGACTTTGCGGATTTCACCCGACGAAGGAGTTTATTTCACAATCAATGCGAAAAAGCCTGGTAACAGTCAGGATGTTGTATCCGTGTCGATGGATTTTTGTCAGTCGTGTGTCTATGAGAATCGCATCAACACGCCGGAAGCGTATGAACGCTTGTTGTTTGCGGCCTTTAATCGAGATTTGACCTTGTTTTCAGATTGGTCGATGGTTTCTGCGAGTTGGAAGGTGATTGATCATTTGATTGCGGTGGTAGATAAAGTGGGTTATAAGCCCTTACCGTATCAAGCCGGTAGTTTTGGCCCGCAACGATTAAGAGAGTTTTTACCAGAAAGTTATTTCACTTATCGAACAAAGGAGTAGCAGCGATGCATAAAGTTGCCTTTATTTATGATTTTGATAAGACTTTAAGTCCCAAGGATATGCAGGAGTTTGGGTTATTGGATGAACTAGGCTATGAAAATCCGCGTGATTTTTGGGAATTGGTTGATAATTTTGCGCGTGTCCATGAGATGGACCGCATTTTGGCTTACATGTATGTGCTCATTGAAAAGGCTAAATTAAAAGGGATTAATTTAAACAAGGCATTTTTAAATGAACTTTGTCAACACATCACGCTTTTTGATGGTGTGTTGGAATGGTTTGATTTGATTAATGAATACGGTCGTAAATTAAATTTAGAAATTGAGCACTATGTGATTTCCAGTGGTTTAAAACAGATGATTCTAACGACAAAGATTGCGGATCAATTCAAACATATTTTTGCATGTGAATACGTTTATGATGAAGCAGGGAATGTCTTGTGGCCTTCCATGGCAATCAATTACACAATGAAGACACAATTTTTATTTCGGATCAATAAGGGTTTGTTTGATTTGGTTGATGATTTGCAGGTCAATGAATCAATTCCACATGATCAGCGTGCGATTCCTTTTGATCAGATGATTTACATCGGTGATGGGATTACGGATGTGGCGAGCATGAGTGTCATGAAAGACCATGGTGGTTACGCTTATGCGATTTATAATCCTGAGGATAAAAAGAGTGAGGCTAATGCCTTAAAATTAAAAGCTGAAAATCGTGTCGATGCGATTTTCGCTTCTGATTTTAGTTGGCACACACCGCTTTTTACTTACATGTGCCATCATTTGGATAAAATTGCGCAGCGCTGGGCATTTTGATTGCGCTTTCATTGTTTGTTTTTTATGATATAGATACAAGTTAAACAGGTCTGAGAAACAGAGAAAACCAACTGCGTTTTTTCTGTTTTTTAACTGAAGGAGGGTATCATGAAAGACATTATTATTATTGGAGCTGGCATTATGGGAAGCACCGTTGCTTATGAATTAAGTAAGTACGATGCGGATGTGCTTGTCATTGAAAAAGCGAGCGAAGCTGGAACTGACGTGACGCGTCACAACAGTGCGATTATTCATAATGGAACCGATCCAAAAGCAGGCACGCTTAAAGAGAAATATAATCTGATTGGATCAAAGATGTATGAGGAATATGCCAAAGCGTTGAATGTGCCATTCAAGCGCGTTGGTGGTTTTGTGTTAGCGACGCATCC
>JAAZGU010000178.1 GCA_012511085.1 Erysipelothrix sp.
ACACCGATGGCTATTCAAATCTTTAAAAGTACTGCGCAACTCAATGAGGGTATGCAAGTTGAATGCACGGCACGCAACCATAAAATTGTGATGGATGAACCACTTGAATTAGGTGGAACAGATACCGGAATGAATCCAGTCGAAGGTATTTTGGTATCACTTGGAGCCTGCAAATGCATTGTCGCAAGAGCGTTTGCACAACATCACCAAATCGACTTGCAAGATTTTCGTGTTGAATTAGAAGGCGACCTCGATCCTGATGGATTTTTAGGTAAAAACAAAGACGCAAAGATTGGATTCTCGGCAATTCGCTCGAAGGTGTACATTAAATCAAGTTCATCAAAACAGGCAATTGAAAAGTTTATAGAGTTTATTGACAAAACTTGCCCAGTGGCGGACACTTTGACTAATTCACCCGTTTTAACGACAGAACTAACAATTGAAGAATAAATATCTTCCTTGTTTCTAATACAAATAAAATCCTCATGCATCAGCGTGGGGATTTTTATATGGAGTCATTGACAGTGGCCAACGTATGGTTAATTGCCATGCTTTGTGCTAAAATTTAAAGCGACCCATACGATGACAGAGAGCGGTGAAGACGGGTGCGTAATTATTTCTACTACAATCAACTAAAATTGAAAACTCATTACATCGATATCCCTTATGAAGAAAGTATTCGCAAAGTTCGAGTGCTTTTACCAAAGGATTATGATCAAGAGACAGACGTTAGCTATCCAGTTATTTACATGCATGATGGTCAAAACGTGTTTTATAGTAAAGAATCCTACTCTGGATATTCTTGGAAAGTAATTCCACTTCTAAAGAAAAAAGACGCTTCCAAAGTCATCATTGTCGGTATTAACAATGCCGGAAAAAAGCGGTTGGATGAGTATGGACCGTGGGTTTTTGATGATAAAAGCCACGGTGGATTAGGAAAGGCATATGCAGAATGGGTTGTGGATGTTGTGAAACCATTTGTCGATCAACATTATCGCACCAAACCAGAGCGTGAAAATACAATGTTAGCCGGGAGTTCCATGGGTGGACTGATTACAGCTTACATGGGAGCACGCTATCCGGAAGTCTTTGGTTCCTTGGGTGTTTTTTCTTTAGCCTCGTGGCTCAGTGAAAAAGAATTTCTGCAGTTTATTGAAGCGCATCCGCTACATCCACAAACGAAAGTTTACATTCAAGTGGGTACCCATGAAGGCAATGCGACAGATGAAAAATTTACGGATACCAACATCAATCAAGCTTACATTAACAGTTCCTTATGGTATTACGAAGCTCTGATTCGAAGTGGTCATCACCCCGATAACATCTGGTTGCGTGTTTTATTTGGTGAGACTCATTCAGAAAAGTTTTGGGCAGATCACTTTGGTGAATATTTACAATACAGTTTGGATTAAAAAAACAGCACGGCTGTTTTTTTTATATCTTGTGACTTTCTTCAAGCTTGCCCATAAAATAGGGGATTTGTTGGCGCCACCATATCCAATCATGGGAGACATCATGGCCCCAGTAATCAAACCAAGCCGCGATGCCTTTCATATTGAATACATGTTGTAGATTTCTTGTATCTTTAATGTGTGGTGCTTCCCAACTGCCTTGCCCTACTGAAATGATAAACGTGTTGTTGCGGTATCGATCAAGAAACCAGGTGTCGCTCATGTTTGACAAATAATCAAGGGGTGAATTAAAGTAAACCTTTTGGTTATCGTGATATTCTTGAGTAAAAAATCGTACATCGTACACGCCACTTTGGGCAATGACAACATCAAAGACATCCGGATGGCGAAGTCCAAAGTTAAGGGCGTGGTAAGCACCCATGCTACATCCTGTTGCAATAAGCCCACCATGCCAATTTGATTCATAACGAATCAGTGGTAAAAACTCATGAATAATGTATTTGTCGTATTGATCATGCATGGTGGCCATATCGTGTGGATGCTTCCAAGTTGCAAGCCAAGATTCTTGATCCACTGAATCAGGCGTATACACTCGTATTAATCCACGATCAATGAATGAGCGAATCGCATCAATCATTCCAAATGCAGCGTATTCATCCTTGCTACCACCTGATGATGGAAAGACAACCATCGGTTTGCCAGCATGCCCGTACACATTGAAATACATTTCACGATTTAAATGACCACTGTAATGGCTGCGACTTTCAAAATACATGGTAATTCCTTACTGCTTCAAGCTTATAA
>JAAZGU010000019.1 GCA_012511085.1 Erysipelothrix sp.
CCATCATAATGGGCGTGTATGCAATATCAATTTCAAGCGCTAGTTCGTGCTTGGGTTGCGCTTGCAGTGCTTCGATTTGTGATTCATTAAGTTTAAATGGCGGAACACTCACATCCAAAGCAATCATGTCCAACAAACCAAAGGTCCACTGTTTCGCATCAAAATCGAAATAACGATGCACAATTTGCGTGTTCACGTCATGATTTAAAGCAATGATGGCTTCAATCTCATCCATGCTATCACTCACCTGTTTTAAAACATCAAGCATGATTTGAATCTCACGCTGCACGAGTTGATCCGGCATAATTGCTGGCATGACCGATTCAAACACTGGGTATTTATGATCCACAGGTTCCACATCAAAATCCAACAACAAACGATAATCGGCTTCACTGATGTCTTCCAAACGTTCAAAATAAAGCGCTAAATGTTGTTGATAACGAAAGCGTTGAATTTCTGGCATAGATTCTTGTTCACTCAAATACATGAGCCCAGCAAGTGCGGAATTATTGGGACAAACAATGATGGTATCATGCAGAAAAATACAATAAAAAGGTGTGTTACGTCCCACGAGTGAAACCGCAAAAACGCCAATCGACTCAAAGAACTCCCATGGTTTTTTTAACTGCAAAGTTTGCGCCAATTTATGCAAACGCTTTTGTTTAATGATATCGGCTTTACTTAAACTAACCATGCATGATTCCTTCAAAACGTGATTTAAACTGTTCAAACTGAATAAAGCGACTTTCACGATACACTTCTTTATGGTCATTCACCATGATGATGGTTGGCACACTAAACACTAAAAGTTGCCCCGACAGGGCCGGAGTTTGCGATGCATCAATACTATAAACAGGGATGCTGTCATTGACAACATCCATCATTTTTGGATAAATAGCGTGGCAGACACTGCAGTCTTGCGTTGAAATGTAAATAATATACGGAAATGTTTGCGTTTGTAACGCATCAAGTTGTTCGATTGTTTTTAATTCAATCGCACGGTCTAACTGCATAATTAACACTCCTTTATAATCAAATTAGCACTCGCAACGTTGGATGCGGTTGGGATGTTTTTTAAAACTGCCATTCGTAACAGCGCCTTCACATCCGGATCATGCGGTTGCGATGTCAAAGGATCCCAAAAGAAAATCAACATATCAACTTCATCTTGCGCGATGGCAGCCCCAATTTGTTGATCACCGCCATGGGGGCCACTTAAAAACCCTTTCACCGTTAATCCGGTTCTTTCACTTACCAATCCAGATGTGGTACCGGTACCGCATAAGTGGTGTTTGGCTAAAATATCTCGATGTTCAAGGGCCCAG
The DNA here is from genome assembly GCA_012511085.1 of Erysipelothrix sp. Lineage (GTDB taxonomy): Bacteria > Bacillota_I > Bacilli_A > Erysipelotrichales > Erysipelotrichaceae > UBA6182. The sequence continues at coordinate 1,326 of JAAZGU010000019.1, forward strand.
GTAATGAGCTCTTCTTTTTTATAATCATGGGCTATTAATGCGATGCGTTTACGATTCATTGTTGTTCCTCACTCTTGTATAGTTCTATCATAAATTAAAAACAAAGCCTATTCAAATGCTTTGTTTTTGTGTTTTTAAGGTAAATATTGTTGCAAATCAGCAACCCGGTCAAGACGTTCCCAACTCACGTTTGCACGTCCAAAGTGACCATAGGCAGCCAACTGTTTATAGATTGGCTTGCGCAAATCCAAGGTTTCGATGATGGCTTTGGGTCGCAAATCGAATTCCTTCTCAATAATTTCAGCCAACTTTTCATCACTGACAACACCTGTGTTGAAACTATCCACATGCACGCTGACAGGTCGCTCAACACCAATCGCATAAGCGATTTGAATTTCAACCCGTTTCGCAAGCTGCGCCCCAACGATGTTCTTGGCGACATAACGTGCGGCATAGGCTGCTGAACGGTCGACTTTAGTTGGATCTTTGCCACTAAAGGCACCCCCACCATGACGTGCGGTACCGCCGTAGGAATCCACAATGATTTTACGACCTGTTAAACCACTGTCACCTTGAGGACCCCCAATGACAAAGCGACCCGTTGGGTTAATAAGAATTTTAGTGTCATCATCCATTAAGTCAGAATTGATGGTTGGCTGGATAACATGTTTTATCATATCTGCTTTTAAGGTTGCAAGCGTCACATCTTCCGCATGTTGTGTCGATAGGACAATCGTATCCACACGCATTGGTATATCATTAACGTATTCAATCGTCACCTGACTTTTACCATCCGGACGCAAATAATCCACAACTTTTGTTTTACGTACTTCACTTAAACGTTTTGTGAGAGCATGTGCCAACACGATGGGCATGGGCATCAATTCTTTGGTTTCATCACAGGCATAACCAAACATCATGCCTTGGTCCCCTGCACCAATAATCTCCTCACCATCGACACCACGTTGATCAACCCCTTGGGCAATATCCGATGATTGTTCATCAATCGATGTTAAGACAGCACACGTTGTGCCATCAAATCCATATTTTGCGCGATCATAACCGATTTCCACGATCGTATCACGTGCGATTTTCGGAATATCAACGTAACAACTTGTCGTGATTTCTCCCATCACCAACACCATCCCGGTGTTCACGCAAGTCTCACATGCCACCTTAGCGAGTGGATCCTCACTTAAGATCGCATCCAAGATCGCATCAGAAATCTGATCACAAATTTTATCAGGATGGCCTTCCGTGACCGATTCACTTGTAAACAAATATTTATTCATGAACGTCTCCTTTATACAACAACCATTTTATCATTATTTGAAGATTAAAACACTACCAAATCGTACGCTGCAAACCTTATTAAAAAACACACTGCTTATGGTGTGTTCAAAACCATTCAATTAAAAGTTAAATCACTGCGCATTTTTTATTAAACCTGCAACTGTTTCCCCATCTAAAATCTCACTTAATACCGCAATTGCACCGTCAAAATCATTCTGTTTACCATAGTAAGAGTTTGCTTTAATCATGTGGTAGCCAAGTGAATGATACAGTTTAACGGCTTTATAACTAGTTGTTTGTGTTTTTAAAAATGGGTCTTGATGCGGATGTAAATCCAAAAACAGGCGAGTCGTCAGTGCTGCCAGCGCCCGTCCCAGGCCCTGCCCTTGATGGCTGGGTTTAACCGCTATGTAATGCAACAAGGGTTGGTCTTGAAAAAACCATGCACATCCCGTACCAACGCTCACTTGTTTGTCATCCATTAAAAACACCATTCGCTGTGACAACGCTTGCGTATTCAATAAAAATCTTTTTCTAAAATAAGCGAGAGCCGCAGCTTTGGTTTCAAACTCACCGGCGGCATGCGTAATCATCGCCAATGTTTCCATGTCGCCTGCTTCATAAAATCTAAATGCATAATCATGTAAAGGTGGGATTTCAATCTTTTTAATATCGTCGTGTTGAATTTTCATAACGATGTCTTTGAAGATTATTTCTTGATGTCGCATGCATTTATCCTAACGTGTTCTTTACGCTTTAGCAACTTTTCTAACACCAACACCATCAAATCCGACCCGCTGCTTGCAACCATGTAATTGTGTCTTTCAGTGTTGTTTCCATGGTACGGGTTGTGTAGCCAAGGGCTTGTGTCGCTTTTTGGTGGGAAAAGTGTACGTTGGTGTTGAGTGTATAAAGTGAATAAGCACTAAACAAGGGCGGTTGGTTAAGAAATTTATAATATCGCTCCGCTAACGGTGCCACTGGTTTTACCAACCAATAAGGTAAACTCACCTTCACTCTGCGCTTTTTGGTAATTTGATGCAACATGTCTAAAATCGTTTTTATCGTATAATATTGATTCGAAAGAATATAACATTCACCTTTTTCACCAGCATGACATGCCGCAATGACACCGTGAGCCACATCTCGAACATCGACAAAGTCATAGCCGCCTTTCACACTCACTAATAACTTTTGATTGTAATAATCCATAATCAAAGCGGTAAGATGCCCGTAACCATAATCATAAGGTCCAACGATGCCGGAAGGATGCACAACCGTCACATCCAAACCTGCCGCGGCCGCTGCTAAAGCATGCGCCGTTGCGATGGTTTTGGTTTTTGCGTAAGCTCCCACAATTTTATCAGGATTAAATTGCGTAGTTTCCTTAATAATTTCACCGCGAGCCCCTTCCGCAATCGCATGCACAGAACTGACATAAACAAGTTTTTTCACTTGATTTAATTGACACAATTCGATTACATTTTGTGTGCCTTTGACATTCACCTCATATAATTTGGGATTGATCTTTGATGCGATCGAGACAATTCCAGCGCAGTGAATCACAATCAAGGACTTCCCTTTTAAATCCTCGAAACAGGCTTGCATGGTTTCAATCTTTGTCACATCACCAAAAAACAAACGTGTGCTTTCTGGGATGTGCTTTTCATTTGGCAAAACCAACGCCCGCACCTCGTGATTAGCTTGCATCAACTGCTTTGTGATGGTGCGTCCTAAGTGACCGGCTGCACCCGTTACCAGATAAATATGATTCATAATCACTCCATGATTTGTATACTTGCATTGTATCATTTTCTTGCATAAAAAAACTGCTTGATCAGCAGTTTTAGATGGGAAGGTCACTATTAACGTTACTCAGGAAAGGAGCTGGATGACATAACTTCGCCTGTATCTGCATCAATCACAGACAAATGAACCGGACGTTGATCAAGCTCTGCACCGCTATAAATCTGATAAGCGGCTGCCTGTAAGAGTAGCGCATAAAGCATGAAACCTTCAAAGCTATTCTCATATTTCTCTTTATCCACGTAGACCTTAAAGTCAGTAAAGAACTTGTCATGCTCAATGTTAACGATGGACTCGATGTCATCACCCGTGATAAACTCTTCAATTAGTTCCGTTAAACCCGTATGGATTTCATCCATAATTTCTCGATATTGTGCCTCAGGTATTTTATAGACAATGGTACCATCAGCTTGAATACTCACGTCCTCAAAACCTTGTTCGTTTGCTTGTGCAATAATATCTGAATCATCCATAGGATCGTCTTCATCTTCAAACATAAACCATCTTGGAATCCGCACTTCATGATGTGTTGCGAAAGGTTTGCGATCATTCGGTTTTTCTTCAACTTTCTGATTGTCTTCTAAAGTACCACCGGTATCAACCTTTTTTGGAGCACAACCACTCAAAACGAGGATGACCAATAAAACAACAATTATTTTATTTCTCAACATTGCTTTCCTCCTACCTGCTCAAAATAATGATTGCACAAAAACATTGCGATTGATGTTTGCTTGTAAAACACTCATTATTCTTGATTTGGTTTCTATTGAATCCATCATCCTATGAATGAAACAATTTGTCAGTACATATGCATCCTGAATCCTATTAAAAAACGGTCTGTCGCAGACCGTTTTAATTTATAATAGTTCTTCATATTTCTTAATGTACAAATTCTTCACCACCGTAACAAGGGCCATATACAAGACAATTGTCAAGGCAAGGTATAAGAAATAAATCTTTGGTAGTGGCGCGAAGCCAATTGACGCCCCAAAGCTTGTGAATGGAATAGCGGTCAACACCGCAATTCCCGCAAAAGTTAAAAAGGTAAGTTCTTTGGATGCGTTGCTTTGAATGAAGGGAATCTTTGGTGTGCGAATCATGTGAATCACAAGCGTTTGACTCCACATGGACTCCACAAACCAACCCGCTTGGAAGACAGCGATGTAAAGCGCCATCAGTTTCGGATCACTCAATTGGTGAAACAACAAACCACCGGTAAACATCGGTGCAATAATGAAATACATAAGCAAATACGTTGTGATATCAAAAATTGAACTGGTTGGACCAATCCACAACATGAACTTTGACACCGAACTTGCATCCCACGTTTTTGGTTTTTCTAAAAACTCTTCATCGACATTATCCCAAGGAATCGCAATACAGGAAATATCATAAATTAAGTTCAGCAAAATTAAATGCAGGGAAGCCATTGGTAAAAATGGTAGAAAGGCACTTGCGATTAAAACCGAGAACACGTTTCCGAAGTTGGAGGAAGCCGTTAACTTAATGTACTTAATGATATTCGCATAGGTTTTACGACCTTCTACGATTCCATTTTCGAGTACCTTCAAATCCTTTTCCAATAAAATAACGTCGGCTGCCTCTTTGGCAATGTCAACCGCATTATCAACGGAAATTCCAACATCCGCTGCTTCCAGGGCGCCCGCATCGTTGATGCCATCCCCTAAATAACCAACTGAATGTTCATCATCTTTAATTAAATTAATTAAACGTGTCTTCTGGGATGGTGACATTTTCGCAAAGATGGTAGTGGTTTTCGCAACGGCTTTCAATTCAATATCTGTGAATTGATCGACATCACTCCCGATGTAAACTTTATCAAAGGCTATCCCAACTTGTTTGCACACGCTGCGGGCCACCTCTTCGTTGTCACCGGTGATCACCTTAACTTCGACCACATGTTCATGCAGTGCTTTGATTGCGGCGATGGCACTTTCTTTTGGTGGGTCAAAAAACGCCAAATAACCAATTAAGACCATGTCTTGCTCATCGGTAATTGAAAACTCACCCACTGGTGCTGGGTTTGTCTTCTGTGATACCGCAATGACACGCATGCCATCGTTATTGAGTTCTTGAACTTTATCAATCACAAGTTGGCGCTTGTCGGCCGTCAATGGTAAAACCTCGCCCTTGTATTCCACAAAGCTTGAAATGTTCAACATTTCTTCAACCGCCCCTTTGGTAATCATTTGCGTTTTTCCGGTTTCATCCTTCACCACAACCGACATGCGGCGCCGTTCAAAGTCAAAGGGTACTTCATCTACTTTTTCATAACGGGTGATGCTGTCTTTTAAGTTCACATCCCCATCTTTTAATTCCATGGTTTTGTCAATAATCGCAAGGTCAATTAGATTTTTAAGACCGGTTTGATAATAACTGTTTAAGAAACCGTGCCTTAAAACACGTGTATCACTCACGCCATCAATATCCAAATGATACTGCAAACGTACTTTATCTTCCGTTAAGGTACCGGTTTTATCCGTGCATAAGATATCAATCGCACCTAGATTTTGAATCGAGTTTAAGTTTTTAATAATTACTTTTTCTTTTGACATCGTGATGGCACCTTTCGCCAATCCTGCGGTGACAATCATCGGCAACATCTCTGGTGTCAAACCAACCGCAATTGAAATCGCAAATAAAAGCGCACTGAGCCAATCACCTTTGGTCAAGCCATTGATTAAAAACACAATCGGAACCATGACCATCATAAAACGTATCAAAACCCATGATACGGCGTTCACCCCTTTTTCAAAACTGGTGACGACCGGCTCCACATTCAGGTCTTGGGCAATGCCGCCAAAGATCGTGTGATCACCGGTGGCGATGACGATGCCCTTGGCATAGCCACTTAAAACGTTGGTGCCCATAAAGGCCAAGTTATTTTTCTCTAACGGAGCCCCATCCGCTTGTAGTACCCCCGCAAATTTCTCAATCGATTCACTCTCACCTGTTAAGGCTGATTGGCTGATAAACAAGTCTTTGGCTTGAATGATGCGTAAATCCGCAGGAATCATATCACCTGCCGACAAGTGGACAATATCACCAACCACAATTTCATCCAAAGGAATTTCTTTGGGACCTACATTAACACGCTCAATGTTTGCGGTGGTTTCAATCATTTCTAACAATTTCTCGGCCGCATTACCACTGCGCGTTTCTTGCACAAAACGTAAAACCCCCGCAATCACGACCATGCTGACAATGATGATCACGGTGGTGTAATCCTTGTCACCAACATCCGCTAAAACGATATCAGTAAAGACAGAGACAATCGCTAACACAATTAAAATCAAAGTAAAAGGGTTGATGAATGATTCAAACAAACGTTTAGCAAGTGTGTTACCTTTGTCATACGTGACAATGTTTTCTCCATGTGTTTCACGTGCTTCACGTACTTGTTCGCTTGTTTTCCCCTTTTCAGAACTTGCAAGCCACTCATACATTGCCGTAATTTCAAGCGATGCACCTTTTAATAAGCGCTTATTAATGGTTTCATCTTTTTGAACTTTGACGGCAGCTTTTGATTTCTGATTTTTATTTATCATATGCATCCTAACCTTCCCTTTAATTCATTAAAAAACTCCATCCTTACAAACACAAGCACAGAGTTGCAGTCACAGTGATCCCGTTTGAGCTTTAACTCTGCGAGGCGATGAAATTGCATTGGTTGAAGCCTTCATCGACAACAACTGTTCATACCAACTCATGGTGTCTCCACCATTTCGCGGCAGCAATCCGTATCCTCGTAGTAGCCTTACCTACCGAGTTGTATTTTATAGACCTAAAAACAACCTAACACACAAGCATGAGCATGTCAAGAAATCCAATATCG
>JAAZGU010000179.1 GCA_012511085.1 Erysipelothrix sp.
CTTCCTGATTTTATCGATGCGCCACCTTTCCATGCTTACTACATGACAGTCAGTGGGCATTTAAACTACAACTTTTTTGGGAATTCCATGGCTTATAAAAACCGTGACTTGGTTGCGGATTTACCGTATTCAACCGCGGTGAAAGCCTATCTGGCAGGTCAAATTGAACTTGATAAAGCGATGGCATATTTACTGAATCAATTGGAACAACGTGATCTCGCTTCCAACACACTTATCGTGTTAAGTGCCGATCACTACCCTTATGGCTTGAAACACTCAGAAATTGAAGAATTGGCAGGCCACCCTGTTGATGAAAATTTTGAACTGTATCGCAACGCACTTATCATCTATACCAAAGACATGCCGCCGACAACCATCGATGCACCCGCTTCGAGTTTGGACATCATCCCCACCCTTTCTAATTTAATGGGCTTGCCTTACGATTCGCGTTTACTCATGGGCCGCGTTCTTTTCTCTGATAGCAGCCCGCTTGTGATTTTCAATAACCGCAGCTTTATTTCAGATAAAGGCAAATACAATGCGAAAACACACCTCTTTGATCGTAATTACGGAGAGAAAATTGACGATGATTACATCAGCAAGATGAACCGTATCATCAACGCTAAGTTTCAATATTCAGCCCAAATGCTTGATATGGACTATTATGCAAAAGTTGTTAGATAATATAACAACTTTTTTTAAGCATTAAAATTAACATTCACGCACTCGCGCGTTACACTTAGATTAAGAAGGTGAAATTATGAATCGAATTCAACACATTCGTCAACAAATTATGGACGATCCAGAAAACATCGACTTCACAAATAAAGGATGGCTTCCAATTTTTCAAGCCGATACCAACGCTAAAATATTAATCATCGGACAAGCACCTGGCATTAAAACTCAAGAAAAAGGTGAATCTTTTCGTGATTTAAGCGGTGAAAAATTACGGGATTGGATGGGAATTGATGAAACTGTGTTTTATGACAGTGGTTTCATTGCGGTGTTACCGCTTGATTTCTATTTTCCAGGGAAAGCCAAGACCGGCGATTTACCACCCCGCAAAACGTTTGCGGCGAAATGGCATCCACTTTTAATTGAAAGCATGCCCAACATTGAATTAACGCTATTGATTGGCACCTACGCGCAAAAGGAATACTTAAAAAAATCTGCGAAGCGCAACTTAACTGAAACGGTGCTCTCCTATCAAGATTATTTACCTCAGTATTTTCCACTTGTGCACCCATCGCCGCTCAATTTTCGTTGGTTTAATAAAAACCCACAGTTTGAGGCTGATGTCGTGCCTGTCTTAAAAAACAAAGTTCAGCGCATCCTTTCCCACAAATAGTATAATTTATAGAATGTTTCACATAATCCTGGGCTTATTGTTTGTTTTTTGCTCACATTATTACTATACTTTTACAAAAGGGAGGTACTCGTATGTCAGAAATGAATCAAGAAATGTTCACCCAAGAAGATATTGAAAAGAATAAAACAATGGCAGGCTTAGCGTATTTGATTTTCTTTTTACCACTTGTGGCAGCACCTGAATCAAAATTTGGAAAGTTCCATGCTAATCAAGGTTTA
>JAAZGU010000180.1 GCA_012511085.1 Erysipelothrix sp.
CTGCAACCGCACATTTTAATGTGGCGGAGCTATTAGGGAAGCATTTAAAGAAAGATTGTTTAATTATTTTAAATCCCGGTAGAACCTTTGGTGCTTTAAAATTTCATAATATATTTAAACGTCTTAACCCAGACAATCAATCGTTGATTGCGGAAGCGCAAACAACAATTTATACAAGTCGCAAGATTGCGGAAGATCATGTGCTCATTTTAGCACTCAAAGATGAGGTGTTGTTATCAACACTGGATCCGAGTATCAATCATCGACTCCACGATATGTTGCCACCTATCTTACAAAAACATTTTAAAATTGCGAAATCATCGATTCAAACATCGATTGGTAATGTTGGCATGATCTTGCATTGTGCACCGGTTTTATTTAATGTTGGTTGGACAGAAAACAGTGAATTTAATTATAAACATTATGTGGAAGGCATCAGCCCTTCAATTGCTAAATTTTTAGAAAAGATGGATGACGAACGGATTGCGGTTTCGAAAGTTTTAGGCTGTGAAGTTGAAACCACGTTTAGTTGGTTAAAGCGTTCTTATCATGTTGAAGGTGATAGCTTGTATGAAGCAATCATCAATAACCGCGCGTATCAAAACATTGATGCTCCTAACACACTAGAGCATCGCTACATCATGGAAGATGTTCCTTTTGGGTTGGTACCCTTGGAAGCGGTTGGTCTTTATTTTGAAGTTGATATGAGTCACACGACTTTAATTATTGATCTTGCGAACAAACTTTTGGATGTTGATTTTCGTGCACAGGGTCGTAACCTAGAAAATTTAGGTATGGGTAATGGTGATGAGAATTTGTGGGAATTAATCAAAAGGAGACCGGCTGCTTGTGAATAAGAAGTTTGGATTTATCAAACCTGCCATAGATGCTCATACTTTAGGTATTACATCCGTTAGTGAACTATTGCTTGAGTGTGGTTATGAAGTTGTGGTTGGTGATGAACGTCTTAGCAAGGCATTAAATGATTATCGCTCATCCATCAAGCGGCAAATCATTCTTGATTGGATTATAGAACAACAACTTGATGGGTTTGGTATCAGTTATCGTTTGGACCATGATGATGCGATTCACATGGTTGGATATTTTGTGGAAGCACTGAAAGCAGCACAACTTTGGTTTTACCAAGGTGGGCCTGTTGAACAGATGTATTTTGCGGGGCTTGAACCAACCTGTCAAATAATCAAAAAACAACACCATGGCTTGGTTACCACCTTTAGTGGTGGTGAATCTCCCAAAGAAACCTTATTAAAATTTAATGTCCCCGAACATTTAATTCCACAAACCATTTTAAAACACGAACGCTACGATGAACTTTTGCACCGTTTTGGTGAACAAATTATTCATGCCAATGAATACGTTTACTACCCAAACAATCAAGATGTTAGCTATCCAGATTTTGGAAGTCGAAACGATCATCTTATGAAGCGTTTAGAAGCCTATCGTAAGCTAAACAAGTTACCATTGACACGAGCTCATGTTGGGCCGTATCGCTCCAGTATCAGTCGCCAGGAGGCGCTTGACGAGTTTTATCTATGGATTAAAGAATTAGCGCAAGTGCAACAGCTTGATGTGTTATCCATGGGGACTTCACAGTTAAGTCAATCAGCATTTGGAGAAGCCTGGGGGCAACGTATTAATGGGGGTGGGGTACCGATTAATTCGATTGCTGAATTTGAGAAAGCATATGAGTTGTCACGACCAA
>JAAZGU010000181.1 GCA_012511085.1 Erysipelothrix sp.
TTGGGTTTGATTTGAAACAATTCAACTTCCGAGACCACAAGCAACTTCGCTTCTGGATAATCAAATCCAAAACCAAGGTCTTGGTTGATGATGTTGATGGTGTTTGGTGTAATATTCTCGCTCGCCATAACATACGGCATTTGTTTTTGGACCAGCGCTTCCAAGAGTGCCGCCATGTGTACCGCTGAGATTGCCATCACAACTGTTTTGTCTTTTTGACGTTTTAAGTACGATATTTTTTCTAAAAGTGAGCCACTTCCAAGATCCAATGGGTAAATAGGAAGTCGGATGTGATTTGTTTGTTCAAATTGTGGAATTGTTAAAGCATTGAACTCATGCATGAGATCTTTAAAATCAAAATAGAGGTGATTGTAGTCGATCACATGTTCTTCATTGAACCGTTCGATGAGATAGTCTACGTTTTCCACCACATTTTTTTCATTTGCTGTTTCGACTTGTTCAATTAAGGACACGATCACTTGGTTTTGCTTTAAGTAATGTAAAAAACTTGCACGTTGGTCCAACATGGCATAATACGGATATAAACGTGGGTGGTAATGGTCATTTTCAATGTCTTCACGATCAAAAGTCAACACTTCCAAAAGATGCATGTCTTCTTTGTTTTGGATTGCTGCCAATGTTTGATCAAGATTAATTAAGAGTTGGTCTTTCTCGGTTTCACTCCACACCATATCCGTTGTCGGATAAATTGTGATTTTGGAAATGGTCTTGATTGTGCGTTGTGTGTGTACATCAAAAAAGCGAATGCTTTCAATTTCATCATCGAAAAACTCAACGCGGATTGGGTATTGATAATTAACATCGTACACATCAATGATGCTGCCGCGATATGAAAAGAACATCGGCTGATCCACACGAATTGTTTTACTATAACCCAGCTCGAAACATTGTTTAATAAACGAATGATAATTGAATCGTTCCCCTTCTTTGATGTGAAGCACACGGCTTGTGACATACGACTGTGGGGCGATTTTCTTAATGATTGCTCCGACATGGGTGATGTATATTTTGGGCTTTGCATCAAGGGTTTGCGTGAGTGTTCTAATCTTTTCACTTTGAAATAGCAAAGATGATGCAATTTCTTCAACACGAAGTGAATCTTCTTGTAAGTAAAGTTGCACCTTATCTTCTGAGTTGATAAGTTGCACTAAGTAATCATACAGTTGTCTTGCTAAAAAGCCGTTGGCTTTGACAACGGTTATGTTTCTTTTTTGTTTTCGAAATGAAGCTGCAATCAGCAGCGCTTCGTTTTCTAATGATAAATTCGCAAAATAAGGTTTATGGTCAATAAACGCTTGAATTGCTTGATGTTTGCTTATTAATTTAAGAATTGTTTTCATTGGGTTTGTTGTTGTATGTGTTCATGGTTGTTTCGATGTTTGTTGAAACAAACATAAGTGCGGCTGCTTTTGCAATCTTGATTGCTTCAGTTATTTTAGGAACATCCGTGGCTGGAAACTTTCCTAAAACATAAGCCGCTGTTTCTATTAATTCATTTTTACCAATTCCGAGTCGCATGCGCGGAAATTGGTTGTTGTTGAGGCTTTGTATGATACTACGCAAGCCTTTTTGGCCACCGTCGCCACCAAAAGGGCGAATGCGAACGGCACCGACGGGTAAATCCACATCATCGTTGATGACTAACACATCCTCAATGTTGACTTTATAGTAATTCACAAAGGCTTGGACCGCTTCTCCTGATAAGTTCATGTAGGTTTGGGGTTTAATCAGCAGTACTTTTTGTTGCTTGTACTCGCATAGCGCATAATGAGCATTGAATTTCTTTTGATACATGATGACATTCAGTTCTTTTGCGATTTCATCAATGACTAAAAACCCCACATTGTGGCGGGTTGTTTCGTATTTTTTACCTGGATTGCCGAGACCTACAATAACTTTCATATACTATCCTTCTCATCTTATTATACAATAAATAAAGCAATGAAAAACTTCCCTTTCGGAAAGTTATTCGGTGCTTTGATCATAATAAATTCTTAATCTGCGATTTCTGCCATCCCCTTCACTTTCGGTTTTAATGTTTTGCATTTTTGAAAGGGTTTGATGGACGACTTTGCGTTCATCGTTTGGCATGGAATCCAACACGGCTGCAATTTTTGTCCGCTGGACATTCTTTGCGATCCGTCTTGCCATTTGACGTACTTTTTCGTAACGTTCTTTTTTATAATTGTTGATGTCTACCATCACATAAAAGCGATGTTTAAACTTCGAGTTAACTGCACCTTTAACGACTGTGTTAATCGCTTGCAGGGTTTGTCCGCCTTTACCAATTAAGATTGCATTGTTTGTTGCATCGATTGCAACTTGAATTGCTTCTCTCTCTCTTGAAACTGTTGCTTTTGCTTTTTCATCGTAGTGATGTAAAAACGTTTCAACGTATTCTTTAAGAAAATTAAGCACATCTTGTTGAGAATAAACTTCCGCGGTCACTTCGGAACCAAATCCTAGAAACCCTTGTTTTTCTTCAACAACATAATATGTTAACTGGTCTACTGATACCCCTTTGTCTGTCGCTGCTTCTTGCAGCAGTTCTTCTAAGTTTTTTGCTGAGTATCTTTTCATAATACCATCTCCTTTTTACTAATCAATATACTTCCAGTTGATAAAGAGGGTTTGCGCTACACGTACGCCGGCACTCACTAACCAATAAAGTGACATTGCAGTTGGCCATGAAATTGAAATGAACATAATAAAGACCCACATACCATACATCATGGATTTTTGACTGCCGCCTGCAGGAGCACTGCTTTGTGCATGCTTAGGCAATTGTTTGGCTTTTCTTTTTGCCAGCATAGATGGTAGTTGCATGGATAAGAATTGCAACAAACCCATCACCACAAAAATGACAATGTATAAAATTTTACCGCTCATGATTCCATTAAGGGGTGAAACTTTTAAACTTTCACCTAATAATGTACCGTTAATAACAGCTTCCGAGCGTTGGACTGCCTGCCACATCGCAATAATCACTGGTAATTGAATAAATGACGTCAAGATCGTTCCAAAGGGGTTGATGTTGTGCTTTGAATACAGCGCTTGCATTTCTTGCGCCATGCGCATCCGTGACTGTTCGTCTTTTTTGCCTTCGTACTTTTTTTGAATTTTATCTAATTCAGGTTGAATAATCTGTATTTTCTGTGTCGCAACCGTTGATTTAACCGTTAAACTAAAGGTTACCAGATGCACCAAAATGGTTAACACCACAATGGCGAGTGCCACTCCTATATAAGGTTGCAAAGCATTTAATAACTTGGCGAGTGGAAAAACAAAAATAGCTGAAAACCAACTTTCGTTTGACCAAATATCTGAAAATTTTGTTGTGTAACCTATAATCCTCTCTGGCAGAATGTTGCCGTCTGCATCCATGTTTTTTGCACATCCAGAAATAAATAATAGTAAGCTTGCACTTGCTAATAATTTAAGTCGGCTTTTGTTTCGTAAAGATTTAAACATTTTATCTCCTTAATGATTTGCATCATTCTTAATTATTAACCTTGAGTATTAATTTCTCTAACATTGCTTTATTTTCAGCAAATGTGTTTTTAAGATAGCCGTTGCGAACAATACATATCATATCATTTTGCAAAGATAATGTTAGCATATCTTGAAA
>JAAZGU010000182.1 GCA_012511085.1 Erysipelothrix sp.
CGATAACTAAAGAAATCTTCATCTGGAATAATTTTTTGAACTTTATGACTGTCTAAATTATAAATTGAAACCCAGCGCACGTACTGACCAATAGTAAATTCCCACTGCCCTGCATTCATCATCAGTGAACCGCCCAAGGTACCAGGAATATCTTCACTAAATTCATAGCCACCGATTTGGTTATCCATCGCAAACCACGCCAAGTCATGCATTTTGACACCCGATTGGACAATGATTTCGTTGTTGATAATCTCAATCGCATCCAAACGATGCATGATCACAAACACATAAGACTCATCATAATAAGCCTTTGTAAATAAAATATTGGATCCATTACCTATCAGGATCATTCGCTTATCTTTCGCAAGCGCAATCGCTTCTTCAACCCCTTTTAAATTCAAAGGCACATAACACGTATGCGCAATGACATTCAGTTGTAATGTATTGTAACGTTTTAAATTCGTTTCATGTAAAACCTGTAAATTCATAAGCTTGTCTCTTTCCTGCACATACTTTATAACACAATCAAAAAGTTATAACAACACTCATAAAAAAACAACCCCCAGGAGTTGTAGAAAAAATGGAGCAGGTGAGGGGAATCGAACCCCCGTATCAACCTTGGCAAGGTCGTGTTCTACCATTGAACTACACCTGCATGGAATGGCGGTCCAGACGGGGATCGAACCCGCGATCTCCTCCGTGACAGGGAGGCATGTTAACCGCTACACTACTGGACCATAATTTAAGTTTTCAAATGGCGGAGATGGTGGGATTTGAACCCACGCGCCAGTTTCCCGACCTATACCCTTAGCAGGGGCACCTCTTAAGCCTCTTGAGTACATCTCCAACCCCTGCGCCTCAAACATTAGCGCCTTTTTATGTTATCATAGCAAACCCATTTGTGCAAGACCCTAAGCGGCTTTTTAGCTAAAAAACACCCTATCTTTCCAATATTGTGCCCTTTCAACCAAAGCACACCCAAACCATGGGATGATCCACTTGGTTTGGGCGTTACGTTATCAATATCAATTAAAGTGCAATTGCTGCATTAAGCGCGATTTCCATCATGCCTGTGAATGAGTTTTGACGCTCCTGAGCCGTTGTGACGGCCTGCGTTACGAGTGAATCTGAAATCGTCAAAATGCACGCCGCATGTTTATTCAATTGCTTAGCATTCGCAAATAAAGCGAATGCCTCCATCTCAACGCAAACAGAACCAGTTTGCTCATAAATATCTTCAAAAGTGACCTTGCTATCACGGTAGAAAACATCGCTAGAATGAATCCGTCCTTTGACGATTGGAATGTTTAAAGCTTTTGCACTTGCTTCCAATTTTTCATTCAATAATGCGGAAGGTTCCAACACCGCTTCATCATAGTCAAACGCTGTTTTCGCAAAGCTTGATTCACTATAAGCACTATCTGCCAAAATAACATCATATAAATCAACTTTGTCAGTATAAGCACCGGCAGAACCCACACGAATGATGCTCTCGACACCGTATTGATCATACAGTTCGTAAGAATAAATACCAATGCTCGGCATTCCCATGCCGGAACCCATAACGGACACTTTATGTCCTTTATACAAACCTGTGTAACCTAACATGTTTCGAACATCGTTAAAACACACAACATCCTCTAAAAATGTTTCCGCAATAAACTTTGCCCGCAAGGGATCGC
>JAAZGU010000183.1 GCA_012511085.1 Erysipelothrix sp.
CAGCCATGGAAAAAGGCTACGATGTCTTTATCTTTGTGGATAATGGTGTGAGCCTGCATGAACAGCTGGCCTATTTAAAAGAACATAAGAAACAAGTCATTATCTTGGATCATCATACCTTGGAAACCGAGCCGGTCTGTGATGTGCTGATTCACCCGGATTTATTGAGTGATTACTACCATCAATTGTGTGGGGCCGGGCTGAGCTATTGCTTAAATCAAGCCTTTGGCTTTCATGATTCTGAAAGTTTGCAGTTGGCCATGGTTGCCACGATTGGTGACATGGTGCCGCTTGTGAACTTCAATCGTGATTTGGTTAAAAAAGGCTTGCGTTCCATCAATGAACAACCGATGTTGCATCTCAGCAACCTCATTAAAAAACAAAGCATTGATGAAGAAGATGTGGCCTTTAATCTGGTACCTAAATTGAATGCGATTGGGCGTTTGAGTGATATCGCCAACGTGAACACGCTGGTCAACTTCTTTTTAAACGATGATGTTTCTGCCATCTTATCTTACGTGACTGCCATTGAAAGTGTGAATCAAAAGCGCAAGGCGCTTGTCAGGTCCATGCAGAAAACAGCGATGACGCTCGTGAATGATGATCCCTTTAACTTTATTGTGGACGCTAACTTTCATCAAGGTGTGGTCGGCATTTTGGCAGGCCACGTCATGCGTTTAACCAACAAACCAACCTTGGTGGCAACGATCAGTGATGACATCATCAAAGGCTCGCTACGGGCTGAGAATGTCGATTTGTTTCAGGTTATTCACCATGCGCGTGACCATGTCAAGCAATTTGGTGGCCATCAAAAGGCGGCTGGCATTCAAGTGCATGTTGATGACTTTGATGAATTTAAGAGCGTGGTCTTAGAGCACATGGAAGACTTTAAGCTTGAAGCGGGTGTCAAATCGATTCCGGTTGTGCAACCGCAGCTGATTTCATTAGCGGCCATCAAAGAATTCGAAAGTTTTGGGCCCTTTGGAATGGGCTTTGAACGGCCAGTAGTGGCCCTTGAAAACATGGATGTGGTGCGTACCTATCACAACGATCGTTATCAACTGTCCAAATGGATCATCAAAGTCAACGATCTTGAGATTGAAGCGGTAAGTTTTGACGCGCTCGATCCGCGTTTGAAAACGATGTCACCTTTGACTTTTGAGGGGACCATCCAGTACAAACCCTATAACGGTTACGATAAGGTTGTGATGCGCCTTGAAAAAGTCCATGCAAAAAATATAAATAAAAACGAAATTTTGATATAATAATACCGTGGAGGATGACTATGAATTTAAAAGATTACATTGCGAACATTGAAGATTTTCCGATTGATGGCGTGACCTTTCGTGACATCACACCGCTGATGGCGGATGGTGATGCCTTTGTGGAAGCGACCAATCAAATGATTGATTTTGCCAATCAAGTTGGTGCAGATTTGATTGTCGGCCCTGAATCCCGTGGCTTTATTTTTGGATGCCCGGTTGCGTATGCGAAAAACATTGGCTTTATCCCGGTGCGGAAGCCTGGAAAACTACCAAGGGCAACCGCCAGTTACAAATACGATTTAGAATACGGACAAAATGAGCTGCATATTCATAAAGATGCGATTAAACCCAACCAAAAGGTGCTGGTTGTCGATGATTTATTAGCGACCGGTGGTACCATTGAAGCCACCATTAACTTGGTGCATCAATTGGGTGGTGAAGTCGTAGGTTGTTGTTTTTTGATTGAACTAACGGAATTAAAAGGTCGGGAAAAAATTAAAAACATCCCCATTTTTACCGCGATTACATACTAAAAAGGAGACTCCATGCGTGCCCTGATTAAAGTGGCGACGCCACAAGATGTGCTTGCCAATGTGCAAGAGTACATTTCGAATAAAAAAGACATTGCCTTAATTACCAAAGCAATGGATTTTGTGGTGGAAAAACACGACGGGCAAATGCGCAAAAGCGGCGATCCTTATGTCAGCCACTTGTTCAGTGTCGGGGCTATCTTAGCGCAATTACGCGCGAGTCCGATTACGGTAACCTCTGGTATCTTGCACGATGTCATTGAAGATACCGACACCAGCAAGGCGGAAGTTGAAAAAGAATTCTCAAAAGACATCGCAACAATTGTCGAGAGTGTTTCTAAAATTGGTAACATCCAATTTAAGGATGAAAAAGAATACTTAGCGGAGAACCATCGCAAGATTTTCATTGCGATGGCCAAAGACATCCGTGTGATTTTAGTCAAGCTTGTGGACCGCCTCCACAACATGCGGACCTTGGAGTTTCAACCGCCGGAAAAACAAAAGAAGATTGCGCGGGAAACCGTGGAAGTCTACGCGCCGATTGCGCACCGCTTAGGGATCAGTGAAATTAAAAATGAACTTGAAGATTTAAGTTTCCTATACTTACACCCTGAAAATTATTATGAGATAGCCCAACTTGTGGAAATGCGCAAAGCCGAACGCG
>JAAZGU010000184.1 GCA_012511085.1 Erysipelothrix sp.
CCACGCGCTTGGCTGCTTGGGGATCATCCCAAGGCCACATATTATAATAAAATAAAAAATCAGGACCGCTGCTTGCGAAAAGAAAGACATCTTCGTACGCATCAATGGTACTTAAAAGCTTGCTTTCGTGCAGTTGGCTTTGAACTGCTTTCGCCATGAGCCCATGCGCTAAGACATTTGGCATCTCATCACCTTCTCACCATCATTATACAAAAGCATAAGTTGGCATTCAATCGTTGTAACTTAAGATTGATGCTAATTCGACATATTCTAAATCATGGGCCTGAGCGACAGATTCATACACCACATGGCCTTGATAGGTATTTATTCCACGTGCTAAATGCACATTACGGGCTGCTTTTTCAATGCCTTCATTGGCAATCAAGAGTCCCATTTCATAGGTTGCGTTGGTTAAAGCTTGCGTTGACGTGCGCGGTGTTGCCCCGGGCATGTTGCCGACACAGTAATGGACAATACCATCCACCTTAAAAATCGGATCGTCGTGGTAACGCATCTCTGATGTTTCTGCACAACCACCCTGGTCAATCGCAACATCAATGATGACACTGCCAGGCTTCATTTCCTTCAACATCGAACGCTTGATAATTTTAGGGGTACTACCACCGCGTACTAAAACTGCACCAATCACTAAATCCGCAGTTTTAAGCTGCTCCGCAATCGTTGCTTCGGTTGAATAAAGCGTTTGCACGCCATTACCAAACATTTGATCCAATTCTTGCAAACGTTTAAGACCCCGATCAATAATGACAACATCCGCGCCAATGCCAATCGCCATTTTAGCTGCGTTGGTACCAACGACCCCGCCCCCTAAGATGACAATTTTACCACGCGCGACACCGGGCACGCCTGCTAATAACACGCCAGATCCCCCGTAATGGCGTTCTAAATACTTAGCCCCTTCTTGAATTGATAAACGGCCTGCCACTTCACTCATGGGCTTGAGTAAAGGCAATTGATTGTTGTCATCGGTAATCGTTTCATAAGCAACGCCGATGACTTTACGCTTTAACATTTCCAAGGTCAACCTACGATCGGCTGCTAAATGCAGATAGGTGTAAATGATTAAATTCTCACGTAAATATTGATACTCACTTAAAAGTGGCTCTTTGACCTTAACCATCATGTCAACATTTTCCCACACTGTTTTGGGACTTTCACACATAATAGCACCGGCAGCAGCGTATTCATAGTCCTCAAAACCACTTTCAACGCCTGCCCCTTGTTCAATGTAGACTTCATGCCCGTTGGCAACGTAGCCCATCACATGGTTGGGAATCAAACCCACGCGATATTCATGTTTCTTTAATTCTTTAACACAACCGATTTTCATAAGGACCCTCTTCTATCTAAATAATTATTACTAGTATAACAAACTATCATCAAAGACTCTACTTTTTTTGTGATATATCAAAATTTAGGGGTTGACAAAGGGAAAAGCGTGCGTTACTATATGCACGTTACATATAGCGACAATGCAAATAGTTATGCAAAGGAGATTTTATGACATATTCACATGAAACACCATGTTTCGAGATGCCCAGGGAGGCACGTGGTTTAATTGAAGCAAGCTTATTAACCTTGCTTAATGCCGCACCTTCCTATGGCTACAAACTTTTAGATAATTTAAGTAACTTTGGTTTTGACCACGAAAGTATCGATATTTCAGGCATCTATCGCAACCTGCGTAGTATGGAAGGCAAACAATTGATTGCCTCCCAATGGGCAACAAGCGATCAAGGCCCCAGCAAACGCATGTACGAAATCACCGCCTTGGGTCAAAATAAACTCAAACACTGGGTTACGCATTTAAAAAATCGTCGCCAGCAAATGGCGCTGATCATTCAATCCTATGAAACCCAAACAAAGGAGAACCAATAAAATGCAGAACCTAATCTTTTATAGTGTCGCCTTTGGCTTATTGGGGCTTTCCTTTTACAAAGATCGCAAGAAAACCAAGCAATCGCTGATGAAAGCCTGGAAATCATTTGAAAACATCTTGCCGCAGATGCTGGCCTTGATTATTTTTATTGGCGTGGTTGTGGCACTTCTCAGTCCTGAAACCATTGGGAAAATCATTGGGGGTGCATCCGGTTGGTACGGAACCTTGATTGCCGCTGTTTTAGGCTCCGTCACCTTGATTCCCGCTTTTGTTGCCTTTCCTTTGGCGGCCATCCTCTTACAAAACGGTGCTGGTTACATGCAACTGAGCGCCTTTGTCTCAACCTTGACCATGGTCGGCATCATCACTATTCCTTTGGAAATAAAATTCTTTGGGAAGAAATTTACAATTTTACGCAACACGCTTGCCTTTGGTTTTGCGCTTGTGGTTGCGTTTATTGTTGGAAAGGTGGCTGGCTAACATGAAACAACTTAAACGATATGCGTTACTTATCCTTGCATTAGCGATATTACTCATTGCTTTTGTCTGGGACAAGCAAGTGGGGCTCACGGCCCTCACAACCATTAAAGACAGCGGTAAAGAAATGCTCTTGATTTTACCACCGGTGTTTATTTTACTAGGACTCTTGGATGTCTGGGTGCCGCGAGAAACCATGGTCAAATACATGGGCGAAGGCTCTGGCATCTTGGGCGGCATCCTTGCCTTTATGATTGGCTCGGCCGCTGCTGGTCCCCTTTATGTAGCCTTTCCAATTGCGGCTGCCTTTATGAAAAAGGATGTGAAATTTTCAAATATCCTCATCTTAATTGGCGCCTGGTCTTCAACCAAAATCCCAATGCTGATGTTTGAATATTCATCGTTGGGACCCCGATTTATGATTCCGAGG
>JAAZGU010000185.1 GCA_012511085.1 Erysipelothrix sp.
AACCGATGGAAATCATTCAGATTAAACTTCCTTTTTCTGTGGATGCGGGTGATTTCATTAGAAAGGTGAATGCATGATTATTGAAGGGGTTATTTCAGTAAAGGCAGCGCTGGAGAATCAAAAACGTGATGTGTTAGCAGTGCACGTTCCTGACTATAAACGCAGCAAAGACATTCGTTATCTTATCCATTTATGCCATGTTCATGACATTCCTTTTCGGCATGTGAGTCGCACCGAAGCAGCGCAGATCGCAAGCTCGCCATCACATGGCGGCGTGTTTGCGGAAGTCGGGCCTCGTAAATATGATGATCAACTTAACTTAAAACACGATGTCTTAATATTGGAAGGTATTGAGGACCCATATAATCTTGGGATGGCGATGCGCACCGCACTAGCTGCCAATTTTCAGACAGTCATCAGCAGGCAACGCGATTATCATGAGAGTGAAGCTATCGTTTTAAAAGCATCCGCGGGCGCAAGTGAACGACTGACATGGATCATGGTCGACCATTTTGAATCCATTTTATCTGATTTAAAGGCTGCCGATTATCATCTTGTGAGTGCGGTACGGTCGGATGCTTCGATTGCTTATGATCAATACAAGTATCCAAAGCGTGTTTGTTTATGCATCGGTGGCGAGCGTCGCGGATTATCACGGGCAATTCTTGATGCCAGCGATGGTTTCGTTCATATTCCTTATGATAAAGAAGTGCGGATTGCATTGAGTGCGGTATCAGCAACGGCAGTTCTGACTTTTGAGATGGTGCGCCAACGAAAAAAGTGACAGTCTAGGCTTTCTAATTTATAATGACATTGAGGTGTTTATGAAAATAGCAATTGCACAAATGGAAGTTTTTCCCAAACAAATTAAAAAGAATTACAAGCGCATGGTTGAGTTTGTCCAACAAGCCAAAGCTGAACAAGTGGATGTGCTTGTTTTTGGGGAATTGACATTAACGGGTTACCATGTCAAGGATGTCATCTTTGCGGATGAATTTATCAAACAGTGTCAAGACTACAATCAGAAAATAATGGCCTTGGCCGATGGTATTGTTTTGATTTGGAGTAATTTTTCCAAAGTCAACGATGCACTGCACGTGGCTGCCTATGTGGCCCAAAATCAAAAATTGAGTGTGCGTGAAAACGGCGAGCGCTTGGTTTATCATAAACAAATACTTGCCAATCATCGTTTTTATCGCGATGCGCGTTATTTTGAAAAGACTGAAAGTTTGGATGCTGCGATGTTCTCGCCTTTTGTTGTCGACATCAACAATCAAAAGCTTCGCATAGGGGTAGGCATCGGTCAAGACTTTAAAGATCCAAAGCAATCTTTAGTGCTAATAAAAAAGTGGCATCAACAAGCCGTCGATGTGCTGGTGCATTTGGATAGTGAACCTTACAACAAGGTAGCTTTGCGTAAAAGCAGTTTTGCGCTTGAACAGTTGGTCAAGTACCCTGTGAATTTATTTGTGCATGCTAACATTGTTGGCCTTCAAAACACCGGCAACAATGTTTTGATTTACAACGGTGGTTCTTTCATGTGTGATCAACACATTACCAAGCTTGCACTTAGCAATTCCTTATTTAAAGAAGAACTAACCTTGTTGGGTCATTTTGATTTGCATCAACCAACCTTGTTTGATGCTTTGACTTACGGCGTGTACGCCTTTGATTATCAATTCTTTAATACATCCATGAAATGGATTGTTGGTTTATCCGGTGGTCTTGACAGCAGCATTTCAGCTGCGCTTTTAGT
>JAAZGU010000238.1 GCA_012511085.1 Erysipelothrix sp.
GGTGACATACCTGAAAATACAACTGTAATCAAATACAAAGTTAAACTTAAAGATACAGCTCCTGCTGGAGTGCATGACACAAATGAATATGCAAAATTGCAATACATTGATCCTGCAGGTGAAGAAGTTTCTGAGAATTTTCCAGAACCAGAAGTTGTAGCAATTCGTTATGTTGCTGAATCAGGTGGAACAGTTACACGTGCTTTAGAATCACTTGATGAAGTTCAAGGAAATCCAGTGGGTTCAAAAGCAATACCTAATGACGATTATTTATTTGTTCACTGGACTGATAAAGATGGTATTGAAGTAAGCGATGATGCTGAATTTATTCCCGTAAAAGTTAACGATAAAAACGTGCCTGCAACATACTATGCACACTTTGTTCGCGCTGAAGATGTTACGATTAAGTATGTTGCTAGACTTGGTGGGGAAGTAAGTGAAAATGAAGAAACCTTAGCACCAGTTTCAGGTGTAGCTCAAGGTTCAGAAGCGACCGCATTGATTGGTTATGAGTTTGTCAACTGGACGGACGCAGACGATAACGTTGTTGAAACATATGCTAAGTTTGTTCCTGTAAAAGTTGCTGGTGTAAACGTAGCAGCAACTTACTATGCAAACTTTAAAGAGAAAAATGATGTGACCATCAATTATGAAGCGAGAACAGGTGGTAGCGTTGATCCTGCATTTGAAACCTTAGCACCCGTTACTGACGATGCTGAAGGCTCAGAAGCGACAGCTGCTGCGGGTTATGTGTTTGTCAATTGGACAGATGCCGACGATAAGGTTGTTGGAACTGAAGAGGAGTTTGTTCCAGAAAGAAATGATGATGGTCTGAACTTCGCAGCAACCTACTATGCAAACTTTGAAGAAGCAGCAGATATTACAATTAACTATGTTGCCAATCTTGGTGGAAGTGTTGATCCTAAAGAAGAAACCTTAGCACCTGTTACCGACGATGCTGCAGGTTCAGAAGCGACAGCTGCTGCGGGTTATGTGTTTGTCAATTGGACAGATGCTGATGATAAGGTTGTTGGAACTGATGAGCAATTTGTTCCAGATAGAAACGACGACGGTTTGAACTTTGCAGCAACTTATTATGCCAATTTTGAAGAAGAAGCAGACATTACTATTAACTATGTTGCCAATCTTGGCGGAAGCGTTGATCCTGAAGAAGAAAGCTTAGCCCCTGCTACAGGTAAGGCTCAAGGGTCTTATGCGACACCAAATGCAGGCTATGAGTTTGTTAATTGGGTTGATGCAGATGATAATGAAGTTGGAACTAATCGACAATTCATTCCTAGTAAAAATGATGAAGGTCTCAACTTTGCAGCAACTTACTATGCAAACTTCAAAGAAAAAGATGATGTGACTATCAATTATGAAGCTCGGACTGGTGGTAGTGTTAATCCTGAATCGGAAACCTTAGCACCCGTTACTGACGATGCTGCAGGTTCAGAAGCAACAGCTGCTGCCGGTTATGTGTTTGTCAATTGGACAGATGCTGACGATAACGTTGTCGGAACTGATGAACAATTTGTTCCGGATAGAAACGATGAAGGTCTTAACTATGCAGCAACTTATTATGCAAACTTTAAAGAAGAAAATGATGTTACTATCAATTATGAAGCGAGAACCGGTGGTAGCGTCAATCCTGGATTTGAAACTTTAGCACCAGTTACTGATGATGCTGAAGGTTCAGAAGCAACAGCAGCTGCTGGTTATGTGTTTGTCAATTGGACGGATGCTGACGATAACGTTGTTGGAACTGATGAACAATTTATTCCAGAAAGAAATGCTGAAGGTCTCAACTTTGCCGCAACTTATTATGCCAATTTTGAAGAAAAAGCAGATATTACGATTTACTATATCGCCAA
>JAAZGU010000186.1 GCA_012511085.1 Erysipelothrix sp.
CTGTCATCGCATTAATGAAAAACGGCACCGATAAATCAATCCCATCAAAGGATGTCGCAAGTGAAACATCCGCAAGCGCTAGTTCAGAAAAATTATGATGAATAAAATGCACACGATCAAAATCATTAGTTGAGCGCAAGTGTTGCCGCAAGGCTAAAAGCACATGGTCATCTTTTCGATTCATATCATTCACCCTCCATATCAAGTTGAATGTCACTAATTATTTCCACCCCAAGACTTTCCCATGCCTTTATGATATCAGTTTTCATGTTTTGATGATAAGCTAATGCAATCACGCAATCGCCACCACCGGCACCTGAACTTTTACTGACGCCCCCTAAATTATAAACACGATCATTCATCTGTTGAATGAAATCAACTTCAATATCAACCCCGGTTAGCTCACTTAAACGCACGAGTAAGTCACGATACGCACGCACACTCTCAAAGAGCGAGTCGTTATCATGCTTGTTGATCGCTGTTTTTGCCTGAATCACGATATCACGGGCATCACTTAAAAACCGATTGAAGGCCATGGTGTTTTGGCTTTCCAAGACCTGCTTCACAAGTTTGGTACTGGAAGCATGTAAATGACTGTAGCCAATCACATAATGCAAGTTTTGTGGTCTTAAACGTTCAATAATGAAATCATCCCAATTTACTCGCATCAATCGATGTGGATTACGAGTTCGCTTCAAATGAAGCGTGCGCCCTTTTTGATAATAGATGCAACCTCCGTAAACACTGGCTGCCAAATCCCCAAACGAACTAAAGGGCGATAAGCGATATTGAGTTATGACACTTAATTTAAATAAATCTTTTAAATTAAAGCTTAGATCATAAAACTGGGCAATCGCTTTAATGGTCGCCACGATTAAAGCGCCACTAGAACCAAGTCCGTACTTTTTATGATCTACATTATCAAGTTCACTATCAATTTCTATCTGAAATGGTTCTGGATTTCCAACAAAGGCAAGCACCGTGTTGATGGCCGTTAAAACATAGCGATACCGACGGTCCTTGCAGTACAGACGCTTGTTTCTTAATTCCATGGACGCCTGCTCATTGTTGTACTTGGTGGATTGAATACTAAATTTTGAAGCACTTTTAACAGTGACATGCACACCTTTGTTCAAGCTGAAAACAATCGCCGGATAATTTTCCACAACGACCGCGTATTCACCAAGCAAATACATTTTTCCAGGAGCGTATGCTTTGATGACCTTAGGGTTCAAGCAAATGCGCCTCCCTTCCATAATGAGAATATATGAGTTTCTCGGGTGTCACAAACTTCAATAATTTGTTGCGCACAACTTCTTTATCTTGATGCATAACCAACACCTTAATGTTGGGACCCGCATCCATCGTAAAGTAAAAATCCTTGCATGTTGCTTGCAGCGTCAACAAATGATGCATGATTTCTATGGTTTCAGGTTGAAAATACACAATGCTGGGCTTAGAGCTCATCATCGTCATGTGCATGGATAACGCATTATCTTGTGCAATGCTTCCAATCTGATGGAAATCTTGCTTTTTAATGGCAGCTTCCATGACTTGCGCTTGTTCATTGGCACGCTTAACCCACTCCTTGTAGATCCATGATGTGGTTTTTGAAATTTCCATGGCTTGTCGACTTGCAATTCGTTTTTCTGAAGCATCAATCATAATCACGAACATCCCCAAATCCATCATCGGCGCATCAATCGGAAGGATGCGATCACTGTTGGCTTCCCACTTCACAAAATGCGAAAAGATGCTGCGTGCCGCAGATCCGGACCCAAACCGCGTGACTTGCGCCAACCGCGCAGGCTCATAATGTTTTTTAAAATAAGTATTTGCGGCAATTGCCAGGGCCGCATAAGCTGAGGCTGAGGATGCCAACCCCGCTTTGATGGGCACATGATTAATGGAAGAAACATGCACTTTCTCACCGTCACTAAAATGTTCTAAAAACTTCGATACCTTCTCAACATCACCCGCGTTTGCGGGTTTATGATTAATATCAATGGTATGTTGATCTTGATTAGCTTGCGCTGTGATGGTGGTCACCGTATAAAATTTATCCAGGGTAAAAGATATGGACGTTGTGGTTGGATAAACCAAAACGGGATCAGCTTTCCCCCAGTACTTACATAGGGCAATATTAATATTGGCTTTTCCAATCACCTGTTTCATTGAAACGCTTCCCTTAAATTCATAACCCATGC
>JAAZGU010000187.1 GCA_012511085.1 Erysipelothrix sp.
GATCATGGTAAAACCATCGTGCTTGTGAAAACGGCGCACGTCTCAAGTCAAAGCGTCCTTGATGTGCAAGCTGCCATCAACCATTACAAGCCCGATGCTGTTTGTGTTGAGCTTGATGCACAACGTGCGCAAGCAATCCTCAACCCCAACGATTGGGAAAAAACCGATATTGTTTCAATCATTAAAAGCAAACAATCCTTGTATTTGCTTGCGAATTTAATCTTAAGCAATTACCAAAAAAAGATTGCGGATGACCTCAATGTCGCTTTGGGCGCTGAAATGATGGAAGCCATTCATATAGCCCAAGATCAAAACATCCCCTTGCACTTTATTGACCGTAACATCCAAACCACCTTTTCTAGAATTTGGAATCGGTTAACCTTGCGAGAAAAAATCAACCTCTTAACGGAGTTGGTCTTCTCCACATTTTCAAATGAACAAATCACAGAAGCGCAACTGGAAGCCATGAAGGAAAGCGACATGATTGAAGAAGCACTTGCCCAAATTCAAGGCAAGTACACGACCATTAAAACGGTCTTAATTGATGAACGCGACCAATACATGGCCGCAAAAATAAAAACAGCACCGGGTGATGTGATTGTTGCGATCATCGGCGCTGCCCATGCTCAAGGCATCAAAGACTACTTGCATCAATCCGTTAATCTGCAAGAACTTGACACCGTACCTCCAAAGAAGGTCACTGCTAAAATTGCAGGTTGGATTATTCCAATCACGATCGTGGCTTTAATCATCGCTACCTTTAGTATCGATGTGTCACTTGGCTGGCAACAAATCAAGACATGGGTATTGCTCAATGGTAGTTTTGCGGCGGTTGGCACCGCACTTGTGCTTGCCCATCCCCTCACAATCCTGGTTGCCTTTGTCGTTGCGCCCATCAGTTCCTTAAGCCCTTTGCTTGCGGTGGGTTGGTTCACAGGCTTGGTTGAAGCTTTCTTAAATAAACCAACTGTCCAAGACCTACAAAACGTGGCCAAAGATTTTAAGAGTCTTAAAACCATCTTTAAAAACAAGTTCATTAAAATCTTATTGGTTGTCATTATGGCGAACCTCTTTAGCTCAATCGCAACCTTCTTATCCTCATTTCAAATCATTCGAAACTTATTAAATTTTAAATAAAAGAAAAAGAACATGACGTTCTCAATCCTTGGATATCCTGTAATTGCTACGGCAATTACTTTTTTTTATTAATCCCCCAATAAAGAGCATTAACTCACTTACAACTTATCGTATCAGGGGGTTATTGTCACCACCCACAATGGGTAAATTTACTTTTGACTGCCTTTTTCAAACAATTGTTTCAATTCAAAGCGACTCTTCACTTCAAATTTCTCATAAATCGTGCGAATGTGAAACTTGATGGTGTTGACGCTCAGATGCAAGTCCGCCGCAATCATCTTATAAGTTTTTCCCTCAAGGAGTCCTTTGGTGATTTGCAGCTCACGCTCGGACAATTGTTGCACCACAAGTTTTATTTTATTTTCATGGGATGCGAAATCAAACAAGCTTACCACATCAATTTCCAATAAATCTTTGTCATACAATAAATGATTCAACAAAGGAAACACACCCAACACCACAAAGACACTCGTTAAAGCGATGGCGACCACCAAGGTTCCTTGATTCGGCAAGGATGCAAGGATCTCACTGATCAACATCCCAATCAGCACACCCATAACATTGGCAACCATACCAAAGGCAAACACCGATCCGGGACGCTGGGTTTCATCAAACAATTCCGTTAGGGTTCCCCACCAATAACTATCAAAGGCCCCAAGTGGCACCATTAAAAATAAAAAGACCATCAAAAAAGATGGCATGGAAATTGAACCGACTAAATACACCACAAAAGAAAACCCAAGCAAGGCGGTAAATCCAATTAGGATGCTGCCGCGTGATGCAAATTTGCATAATATGAGATACAAGATAATTCCCAACATGTAAGGCCACAACCACAAGTGTGAAACAATGCTACCCAAAGATGTGTATGAAGGCACAATAACCTTGTACATTAAACCGCCGTTGATGGTAATAATGGCAATCATCAAGCCCAACAACCACAAATCTTTTCGTAGAAACATTGGGTTTTGATAACTTGGCGCATCAATTTCGATGTCTGATAAATGTTGCAAAAACAAACTCAACACCAAACTGATGATTAACATCAGCATCACAAACACAGTGGCAACGCGGGCTCTGTTAAGCAACATCAATTCATCCAACACAAACAAACCAAGGTTTGTGAAGATTAAAACCACACCCATGGCTACCGCACGTTCTGCCTTTGGGATGGCTGCTTTAATTAAATAAGCAAAACTCACTAAGATGCCGCTACCAAAAAAGGCTCCAATCGCAAACAAGCCTAAGGCAAATGCGCTTGGAATGTGCACCATTAAGCCTAAAATCGCAATAATCCCAACCAAACCAAACTTCACGTATCGCTTCGCACTTTCAAGATGCGTCACGCGATAACCAAAATAGGCATAACCTAAAACATGACTCACAACACTGATGATAAACACATGATTGGTTTGTGCTTGCTTTGTGACAAGTGAAAATAAACTTGTATCAAATAAAAACCCCAACAACCATACTGAATAACTTGCCATCGCACCTATGATTAAAACCTTGGGCGACACGATTCTCTGTTTGCTTGTTACGTGCTTGTCACTGGCATGCTGGTCCATTTCCCAAAACCTCAACATAATTTATTTTGTAATTTGCCACAAATCAAAGGGATAACGCCCTGCATCTTTCATTGATTTTAAAGCCTCCATAACTTGTGGTTGGTCTTCTTTATAAGTAATTCCATACCACTTGTCAGAACTGCTTAAAATTTTAACCGTAATTTTTGCTGCTGATA
>JAAZGU010000188.1 GCA_012511085.1 Erysipelothrix sp.
ATTTACAAACAAGCACAAGAAATCATTCGTGATGATGCACCATGGATCTTTACATGGACAGGTGAAAACCTTGCAGGTCTACGAAAAGAAGTTAAAGGATTCAAACAGCATCCTGCTGGACACCACAAACTCGATCAAGTTTCATTCGGAGGCTAAATCAGAAAAAAATTATGTGGTAAAGGGTCATCAAAGTATGACCCTTCTTTTTCTAAAAAGGAGCACAGCCAATGATTAGATATGCAATCAAAAGAATACTACTGGTTATTCCGGTATTAATAGCGATAACCTTTATTATATTTTCACTTTTGCATTTTTCTGGTGATCCAGCCCGTGTTATTTTGGGTGAACAAGCCTCAGGTGATCAAATTGAACGACTTAGAGAAGAGATGGGCCTCAATGATCCATTTCTTGTTCAGTATGGACGTTATGCAAAGAGGGTTTTTGTTGACTTTGATTTAGGACGTTCTTACGTTACTAAGCGTTCCGTTAATGATGAAATCAAAGTACGCTATCCAAAAACATTAACCTTGGCGCTGAGTGGTATTGTGGTCGCCATCTTTATTGGTGTCCCATTAGGGGTTATTTCAGCGACTAAACAAAACTCAATTGCTGATAACATATCGATGTTTTTGGCCTTAATTGGGGTATCAATGCCTGTCTTCTGGAAGGGTATTTTATTCATGCTCTTATTTTCATTAACTCTGAAATGGTTGCCGACATCCGGTTATGGGACCTGGCAGCAGATGATCTTACCTGCCATTAGTTTGGGCTTAGGCTCAGCCGCCATTATTGCGCGCATGACGCGTTCGAGTATGTTGGAAGTTTATCGTCAGGATTTTATCCGGACGGCACGAGCCAAAGGTGTGCGTGAATTTTTTGTTGTGAATCGTCATGCATTACGAAATGCCTTAATCCCTGTCATCACTGTGATTGGTTTACAATTTGGCTACTTATTAGGTGGTGCAGTGATTACTGAGACCATCTTCTCAATCCCCGGGATTGGTAAGTGGATTGTGGATGGCATTAGTAAACGGGATATGGTTGTGGTGCAAGGCGGTGTGCTTTTGATTGCCATGACATTTTCAATTATTAACCTTGTCGTTGATCTTGTGTACGGGTTTTTAGATCCTAAAATTAGAGAGCAATATAAGTAGGGGTGGACGGTTATGTTTAGAAGAAATAAAACAAAAAATATTGATCAAAACGCAACCATTGGCCCATGGCAAGAAATGTGGTATCGTTTAAATCAAAATAAACTTGCGATGCTTGGTTTGTTTGTGTTAATCTTTTTGCTTTTGATTGCGATTTTCGCAGACTTTATAACACCGTTTACCTTTAAGGAACAAAACTTAATGAATACTTTCGCTAAACCCAACGCAACGCATCTGTTTGGGACGGATAATTTTGGCCGTGATATCTTTACACGGGTTGTTTATGGTGCGCGGGTGTCATTAAGGGTTGGTTTAATTTCGGTAGGAATCGCACTTATTGTTGGTGGGTTCATCGGTGCGATTGCAGGTTTTAGAGGTGGTTGGATTGATACAATTTTAATGCGAATCATGGATATTATGCTTGCGATTCCTAGCATGTTGTTGGCGATAGCGATTGTATCATCCATGGGTGGTGGTTTAA
>JAAZGU010000189.1 GCA_012511085.1 Erysipelothrix sp.
AGCACCGGTTGATGTCATGTTGGTGCTTGACCGTTCTGGTAGTATGTCAGGCAGTAAAATGACGTCCTTAAAAGAAAATGCCAAGGATTTCGTGGATCAATTGCTTGCGAAACATTATCTCAATCGGATTGCGATTGTGTCCTTTGCGGGTAATCAACGTGTGATATCCGATTATTGGACCTATGAAAGTGGCGAGTTTTCAAATGATGCCGACTTCTTAAAAGGAAAAATTGAAGGTCTATCTGCAAGTGGCGGTACTCATTTGGAAGGCGGTATTTATCAAGCCTTTTCCATCATGACCGCAGCTTCAGGTACCAATCGTAAAGTGATGATTGTGATGGCAGATGGTGAGCCAACTTATGGATTTGATTGGAATGGAGATCGTGACGATTTTGATTTTGATTATACAAAACGTGTTGGAACCGGTAATTCAGGATCCTTTACTAAAGATGGAACGACTTACTATCTCAAAGATTCCGTCGCAGAAATGGCGAGCCGTGTGCACGATGCCGGTCATGATGTTTATGCGATTGGCCTTGGTGTCACCAGTGGCAGCAATGCCGAAGATGTTTTAATGTCTGTCGGTCAAGATGGATATTGGTCAGCCACAACCTTAAATTTAGGTACCGTGTTTGACGCAATTTTAGAACAGATTTCATTTATTATTCCTGGTGGTTACAACCCTGTTGTGACGGATAAGCTGGGCGATGAGTTTGAGTTTGTAGGTTTTTCAATTGGTTATCCACTCGAGTCAGATGAATATGCAAGTTATAATCACGGATCGCGGATTATTACTTGGACATTAGGTGATAACCTTACAAGTAAAAAACGCATCTTGAAATACCTTGTGAAAATCCATGATGGACTCGATGGTGGCGAATATCCTACCAATGAATACGCAACTTTATCTTACATGGATCCCAATGAGAACATCGTTGAGGAAGATTTCCCAGTTCCTGTGGTACCAGTACCATACCGCGTGTTAGTGGAAGCAAATCCAGCAGCCGGTGGTGTTGTCAGTGGTGCCGGTGACTATGAAGAAGGTGACACTGTATTAATTGAAGCTGTTGCCAATTCAGGTTGGAACTTTATCGGTTGGGTCCAAGATGGCGGCCCAGGTGCAAGTGATGGTGCAGATTATACCTTCATTATGCCGGCAGCCGATCAAAAATGGATTGCGAATTTTGAACAAGTTGCCTACACCTTTACTTTTGATCCAAACTTTGGCACTGAAGCCAATGTGGTTGAAAGTTTTGTTGAAGGTGGTAGTGTGACGGAAGCAAGCTTTACCAACGCTGGCTTTGAATTTATAGGTTGGACACTCGATGCACTTGGTGTGACACCATACACAGGTGGATTTAGTGACTTACCACCTGCAGATGTGTATATCTATGCACAATGGAAAGCACCAGTTGTTGAAGAAGAACCTGAAGTTTACAACTTAACATACGTTACCAACCAACCAGGTCTCACCATTCCAGGCGTTACTTTTGAAGCAGGCGATGCGATCAAACCAGTGATTCCATCAGTGGAAGGTTTTGAATTCCTAGGTTGGTTTGTGGATAATGAATTCTCAGCAGAATTTGAAGAGTTCGCATCCATGCCAGCGCGTGATGTCACAGTCTATGCAGACTGGGGTGAAGTATTAGGTGATGAAGATGAAGAACCAAAAATTCCTGAAATGGGAGATAATGACGTAAGTCGTTATGGTTTTGTCTTATTATTTATGGGTTTATTAGCGATACTTTTCACCAAAAAAGATGAAAAAGCAAATCGTTAATTGCTATCGGCCACGATAGTTTTGAGGTTGTAGGATTAGTCCTGCAACCTTTTTTTATTGTGATTCTAACCGAATTCTAACCTCATTACGTAATAATGTAGTCGAGATCGAATTAATGAGGGGTAGGGAATCTGTGTTATTAACAACGATGATAAAACAAAGTCAATTGATAAGCATTATCTCTGCACAAGAGCAGACAATGCTTTATTTTGCGCTTGTGATGACTTTGTTAGTGGTTGTTGTGATTTTTTACAAACAGAATGAACAAACAATCGATATTATCGTTAGTAGTAAGAAACTCCTGGCAGACGGTAGTTACTATCTGAGGTGGGGTTATAACAATAAGACCGGTAAACCCATTCATGTTGATCAAAGCGAAAGTAGCATTGTGGTTACACGCGGAGGTGCACTTTTGTCATCAAAACGACCACCCCATCACTTTCGCAAGGGCAAAGACCTGAATGCGATGGAAATGATTGTCCTTGATGGAAGTGAAGTTGAGTGGTTTATCAAAGATAACAAAAAGAAGGTCTATGTTAGTTCGAATGAAGTAAAAGAGAAAGGAGACGTTATTACTAATGAATAG
>JAAZGU010000190.1 GCA_012511085.1 Erysipelothrix sp.
CGTTATCCACAAAAGCAGCGCCTCCAACAAAACGTGGGGCGATTTTCCCAGGACCTATGATCCCGATTGAAATAATCTTATCCATACAGCTCCTTTAAAAAAAGGTCATCAATGACCTTTTAATCTTATTTGTATTGCTCCATGCTCTTCATGATTTGGCGAATTTGGGCTTCCGAGGGTTTGCGCCCCATCTGTAAAAACATTGCCCGAATCATCTTCTCATTGATTGGTGGATTTTCCTTGATTTGCTTCGTAATGTATTGTCTGGTGAAATAAAAACCAAGACCGCCACCAATAACCAAACCGACAATCAAACTAATTAAACTTGCCCAAAATTCTCCCATAAAATTGCTCCATTTTCTTTTTTTAAACACCATAACACCCAAAAGGGTTGATATATTCCCTGTTATGTGCAGGTGGGCATCGATAGCTTGCCTTCTAGGATTCCCAGTCATGCTAGGCTTTCACTCAGACAATCAAAATCTCGATTCCCTATATCAAAGTGTTGGAAATAATAATTCCTTTTGGGTCGTACTTATTATAACATATTTTCATCTTATGCATAGGAAAACACCGAATTATCTTTGTGAACTTGTTCACGTCTCCTTGTCTTTGGCCGCAACCTTTAGGGATAATTCCGCCAGTTGCGCAGACGTGATTGTGGATGGTGCACCGGTGAGTGGACAACGCGCGGCTGCGTTTTTTGGAAACGCAATCACATCGCGTAAACTCTCGGCATGCGTTAAGACCATGGCCAAACGATCCAGGCCAAATGCAATGCCACCATGGGGCGGTGTACCATAGTCAAAGGCTTCCACAAAGAAACCAAAGCGCTTCTCAATATCAGCTTGACTAAAGCCAATTAACTCAAAGACTTCTTTTTGTAACTCCGGATCATAAATCCGTTGCGAACCCCCCGCAATCTCAAAGCCGTTGCACACTAAGTCGTAGGCATTGGCTAAGGCCTCTAAGGGCTTGCTCCTTAAACTATCCACGTATTGACTTTGGGGCGAAGTAAAGGGATGATGGCGCGCCACCAAACGTTCTTCACTGGCCACATATTCAAACATGGGCATATCGACCACCCATACAAATTCAAAATGGTCTGCGTCAAATTCAAAAA
Source organism: Erysipelothrix sp. (assembly GCA_012511085.1). Lineage (GTDB taxonomy): Bacteria > Bacillota_I > Bacilli_A > Erysipelotrichales > Erysipelotrichaceae > UBA6182. The sequence goes on from JAAZGU010000190.1 coordinate 1,124, forward strand.
GCTGCTTACCAAAGTGACTGCGTAAGGCACCGGCACCAATGCAAGCCGGCTCCCACTGGTCACCCACCAACAAAATCGCATCATTATCAACTAACTTGAATTGGTCAATGATTTGTTGAGCTTGGATATCACTTAAAAACTTACGAATCGAACCTGTAAGCTCACCATTCACGTATTTTAAAACCACCAATGACCTTGCATGATGTTTTTTCACCAGCGCTGTCAATTCATCAACCTTGCGCCGTGTTAAGGCTTGTGCTTGATTCACAACAAGCACCTTGACAACGCCGCCTTCTGAAATAATATCTTTAAATAACTCGAAATCTACGGCTTTAAAAATCTCCGTCGCATCTTGAAGTTGCATCTCAAAACGTAAGTCCGGTTTGTCAGTTCCGTAGTTATCCATGGCCTTTTTAAACGACATGCGTTTAAAAGGAAGTGCAAGCTCTTGATTTAAAGCTTGTTGAAAGACATCCTGCAACATGGCTTCCATGTGGCTAAAGAGATGGTCGCTGTCCATAAAGGATGCTTCAATATCAACTTGGGTAAAATCCAATTGGCGATCCGCACGTAAGTCTTCATCACGAAAGCATCGTGAGATTTGATAATAACGTTCAAAACCCGCAATCATCAACATTTGTTTGAAAATTTGCGGTGATTGCGCTAGGGCATAAAACTCTCCCGGATGCACACGCGAGGGCACCAAATATTCACGTGAACCTTCAGGTGTCGATTTAGTTAACAATGGGGTTTCAACATCAATAAAACCTTGTTCATCCAAATAATCACGCATGGCTTTCACAATCTTGGCCCGCACCATCAAATTATGTTGCATGATTGGGCGCCGTAAGTCCAAATAACGATACTTTAAGCGCAATTCTTCCAAGGCATCCGTTTTATCCGCCACAATCATGGGGGTTTGCTTGGCTTTTGTGATGACCTCACAGGTGCTGACAATCACCTCTAACATGCCAGTTGGCAACTTGGGGTTGGGATCTTGACGCTCGACCAGTTGGCCCCAAATGTTCACAAGGTATTCATTTTTAAGGTCTTTGGCTAAGGGCAATTGCGCATCTTGAAACACGACTTGCATGATGCCCGTCCGATCACGGATGTCCATAAACACCAAATCCCCAAAGTTACGGCGTTTGCTGACCCACCCGATGATTTGCACGGACGTGTTTAAATGGTCCATGCCATAGTCTAAATTATAATACTTACGATTAATCATGCTCATGCTCCTTCATTAACAACGAATCGACAACGTCCACAAGTTCATCAAGCGCCACAGCGCGTTGCAGTTGACTTACGACATCTTTTAAACTAACTTGATGCGCATTAACTTCTTGCTCACCAATAAACAACAACAATTTCGCATTGAAACGTTCAGCGCTTTTAAACTTGGATTTCATGGAGCGCTTCGCATAGTCCATTTCCACAATGTAACCATGTTGGCGCAAAAGTGTGACGATTTGATGCGCGTAGCTTTCTTGATTATCAAGAGGCAACACGTAAATATCAACCTCATCCGCGCTGTCAAAAGGAATGCCTGCAATTTCAGCCGCCAACAAGAGGCGTTCCATACCCATGCCAAAGCCAAAGCCACTTAACTCTGGACCGCCCATGGCTTGCAAGAGCCCATCGTAGCGACCCCCCGCAATCAAGGTTGACTGGGTGCCCATGGCTGGGTTGTTGGAAATAATTTCAAACACGGTTTCTGTGTAATAATCCAAACCGCGCACCAAGGTATCGTTGATGATAAAAGGCACACCCAAGGATGCCAGATGCGCTTGCATTTCCTTGAAGTAGTTTTTACTGCTGTCATTGAGGGATAACTCAAGTTTTGGCACCGTTTTAAAGCTTGGATGGTTTTGATCGACCTTACAATCTAAAATCCGTAAAGGATTTTGATCATAGCGACGCTGACAATCCGCGCACAACTCGTGCACATGATCTTTAAAATGCACATTTAAAGCTCCCTTGTAAGCTTCGCGACTTTCAAAATCACCCAAGGTGTTGAGATTGACAGTCACATCTTCGATGCCGATCGCATCCAACAAGTTCATGGCCAGTGCAATCACTTCCGCATCGATGATGGGACTTTTCACGCCGATGTATTCGACGCCAAACTGATGGTGGATGCGCATCCGCCCTTTCTGAGGCCGCTCATAACGAAAATTAGGTCCTAAATAATAATACTTAAGTAAGCCTTCCGGGGTCGTGTAGAGTTTATGTTGGGCGATGGCGCGTATGATGCCAGCCGTACCTTCCGGTCGTAAGGTAATGGAACGCCCACCTTTATCTAAAAAGGTGTACATTTCCTTATTGACGACATCGCTTGCGATATTATCACGTAAAAATACTTCCGTATGCTCAAAAATGGGGGTTGCCATCTTTTCAATATGATAAACGACCATGAATTGGCGAATCACATCTTCGATGATTTCCCACTTGCGCATCGTTTGCCCGTAAACATCATTGGTTCCCCGGGGCGCTTGGAGATTACTCATATTAAATCCTCCTCAATAATAAAAAAAGCACCTGCTAAGGACGCGTGTGCGTGGTGCCACCTTAGTTCATAAAGATTATCTTTATGCACTTATTAAGTTAACGCCTTACTACGGAGCTTCCTACTGCTTTCAAAAGCCCTCCTACAAAGTGTCCCAGGCACCTTCAATCAAAGCATTTCACCA
>JAAZGU010000191.1 GCA_012511085.1 Erysipelothrix sp.
ATCGCAGGTTCATACTTTTTCGCAAGCTCAACCACCGCATCTTTATACAAGGTTGGATTAAAAATATTAAATCGTTCATCTTTAACAACAATCACTTGATCAGCTCCATAGCCAATTAAGGTTGGCGCATGGTTTAAATGCGGTGTTTCAAGTAGGATTGCTGTTACTTTTTCATGATTGCTTTGGCTTAATGCTTGGGCTTTTCCTAATAATTCAAACGTGGATGCATGGATTTCACCATGATTGATTTCCACAAAAACCCAAATGCCTTTTGCTTGTTTTTCATTCATTGTTACGGCTCCTTATAGTAAGTGTTGATCACGTAAAATAGCGACCAACGCTTCTGCGGCTGCTTGAGGAGTGCCCTCTAACATTTTGACTGCCCGCGCGGCTTCCTTTGGCACAAAGGTATTAGTTACGGTTGTCGGTGAACCCGCGGTACCGATGCAATCAAAATCACACCCTAAATCTGTTTCATTCCAAATCGTGATGTCTTGTTTCATCACATGTTTTATCTTCAATGGTGATAAATAACGTGGGTTACCACCGGCGTCACTAACACTTAGCACAAGCGGGTAACTTGCGCGCACAACAACCCGTTCTGTTTCACTGGTAAAAACCACATCCATGGTTTTCTGGGCTTGATTCACTTGTTTGATTTCATGAACCGCAGTCACATGTGGAACATTGAGTGCTTCCGCAACCAAAGGTCCAACTTGGCCCGTATCCGCATCAATGGCCTTTAAACCAAACAACATCACATCCACATCCCCCATTTTTTTGACGGCTTGCGCTAAGGTATAAGCGGTTGCGAGTGTATCAGCACCCGCAAAAGCACGAGCACTTAAGAGATAAACTTCATCACAACCCATGGCTAAAGCTTCACGTAAAGACATTTGAAAACTTGGAGGTCCCATGCTCACCACGCTCACATGGCCTCCGTACTTCTCTTTTAACTGCAAAGCCACCTCAATCGCATGCTCATCAAATGGATTGATGCGCCCTTGCTCATTGGAACGAATCATGTTGTTTGTTTTTGGATCAATCTTCACATTATTACTTAATGGAATTTCTTTAATAAATACAGCTATTTTCATAAATACGATTCCCCTTTTCTTTCAAACAGCGCGACATTGGCAATATCGATTTGTAGTTTTTCATAAGCACCTTCCGCGTATTGGAGTGCTTTCGCATCACGCCACAAATGTTCAACCGGATATTCACGGCTGTAACCGTAGGCACCAAAGAGCTGCATGGCATGGTTGGCTGCCTTTAAGGCATAGTCGCTACCAAAGAGTTTGGCCATGGTAGTTTCACTTTTCTGGTGCAGACCTTGGTCTTTTAACCAAGCCGCGTGATACATGATGAGCTTGGTGGCTTCTGCGCCTGTGGCAATGTCTGATATTCTAAATTTCACACCATCCAAATGAGCCATGGGTTGTCCAAATAGCTCACGTTCTAAAACATAATCAACGGCGAGTTTTAAAGCCTGGTCTTGAATACCAGCCGCCAAGGCGCCCATGAGAAAACGGGCTGTATGATGCGCTTCATGACCAATTTCCATGCCTTGATCAATCTCACCCAAACGATCCACATCAGGTACAAGCGCATCTGACAAGTAAAAGTCTCCAACTGGACAGCCGCGCATACCTATGAAATCTTCAACCCGACCATTTTCAAAACCAGGGTTTTGATTATCCAATATAAACACTGTACGACTATTCTCTACATCTTTTTCAGGGCTCGTAATGGCTAAGACCAAATACACAGAAGCGGCTAACACACCGTTTGTTAAAAAGGCCTTGTTACCATTTAAAAGCCAGCCATCATCAACACGCTTGGCAGTGGTTTGTTGGGTGCTGGGATCGGAACCACTGGCAGGTTCGGTCTGACCAAAAGTAAAGAGTTCAGAATTGGCCCTGAATAGCCAACGTTCTTTCAGCTCCTCACTTCCGTACGTCACCACTTGATCCACGGCTTTCCAATGCGCTTCCAAGGTAAAAGCAACCCCAGGGTTAACTTTCGCCAACTCATGAATCACCATGGTTTGTGTCACAAAGTCATAGCCTGAACCACCATAGGCTTCTGGCACCGCAATCCCAACAATTCCAAGCTCTGCCATGCGATCGGTGATGTCTTGCAGGTACCCTTCTTTTTCAATTTGGGCAAAACGGGGTGCGATTTCCTGCTCTGCAAAGCGTCGAATCATTTTTCGCAATATGTTTTGCTCACTTGTAAATTTAAAATCCATAACATACCCTCCATGTATAGCTTGCGCTATGTTGTTTTAAATAATCTCACATTGAACTGCGAGTCATCTCAATGTGGCATCTACAATTAAAAGATAGTATCAATCATCATTTGCATATGGATGCACATCATCCCACCCTTCTGATGCAATTTAAATCGCATTTCAATGTGCTGTTTATAGTTCAATAATAGCACTTTGGTGTTTTAATTATGGTTTATATGCCTATATTTTTCTAAGAACTTAGCTTTTATCGATCAATAATAAAGAACTTAAAGAATAAAAGATTATCGCATTTTAGAAGCTTTATTCTATGTATATTAATTCTAAGATAAGGAGCACTACGAAGACATTTAAAAAATATGATCAAAGTATTTCAACCAAAATCTTAAACCCTTTCAAAACAAAAATGGAAGTCACATACCCTCAAGACATACCCAAATGGCCATTGCTATCTGGTCTCGATGTGAAAGCTGGTAGCTTTCAGGTTTATGTGATTGGCATTCTGATTCACAAAGGGAATCCTAATTATAGTGAAACGGGATTTGTGACTTTCGATGAAACCATCTTCCTACCCCATAAAATATCCAAAAAATAAGATTCAGGCAATCAAAAAAACATTAAAATACTTAAAAAGTTAGGCATATCATAAACCTAACTTTTTAAGTAGTAATCATGATTATTCAACTCATTAAAGTATCAAATACTAATTACTTTATTTTAATGGTAAATCTATTTCTAACAGAATTGGCGTGTGATCTTGACGTGGTCCTGAATCAAGCATCTTAGATTGAATAACTTTGTCTTTTAGGCACTCGCTGACAATAAAATAATCAATTCTCCAACCGGTGTTATTGATTTTACTGGTGCGGGCTCGCTGTGCCCACCAAGTATAAACATGTTCGACATTCCCATGAAGATAGCGAAAGGTGTCTATGAAACCACGGTCCAACAAATTAGTAAATCCTTCGCGTTCTTCATCAGTAAAACCAGCTGACTGACGATTCCCGCTTGGATTAGCAAGGTCAATCTCATGATGCGCCACGTTAAAATCACCAGTCGCAATCACGGGTTTGACTTGATCCAAACTTACGAGATAATCCGCATATTTTTGATCCCAGATTTGCCGCTCACTTAAACGATTTAAGGTTTCACCGGCGTTCGGGGTGTAGGTTTGTGTGATAAAAAAGTCGTCAAATTCTAAAGTGATTAACCGGCCTTCATAGTCCATGGTGCTGGGACCGCCGATTGTTGGGAAACTTGTTTCTACCTTTAAACCTTTTTTATAAAGAAACATGGTACCTGCATAACCTTTTCGGGCTGGTTCTTTAGATACGTTCCACACCAAATCATAATCTTCAAACATGGTATTTAATAATTCCAAATGTTTTTTTGATGGTCCATGAATCGGCAATTTAGTTTCCTGTAACGCAATCACATCAACATCATATTCCACAATTTTATTTAGGACCATGCGTGATAGTTGCGCTCGATTTGAGTCACTTGTTAACGCTGCGTTTAAAGAATCAATATTCCAAGAAATAATCTTCATGTTGTCCTCCATATATATTTAAATCATCATTACTACTATACAACAAATTCACCATTTAAACGAAACAGTGATGCCTCATTTCTTATATTCACATGTTCTGAAAAATAAGCATATATAAAATAGTGGACACTAAAATAGATAAAATCGTGTTGCGTTTCCACACATATAAAACAACGCACACCACCGTACCGACAAGGCTTGCCCATAAATTACTTCCATCGATATCTTTAAATGCATACACCACGAGTAAACTTATGGTTGCATAAGGGATTCCATTAAGCAGGAAATTAAATTTTTCAGAAATCTTATTGCTCCGCATCAATATAAAGGGGGTAAAGCGGGTAAACATCACTCCCAAAGCGACAACAATTAAAATCGCAGCCATTAACTTTTCCTCCTAAGCAAGAGTCCAATCACAATTCCAACCATGCTTGGAATAATAAAGTACTGTGAACCAAAAAGTAAAAGAGACAAGCCACTGACAAACAACCCAATCATGAGCGGTTCCAGTTGCCCTTCAAATAATTTATCTAAAAAGATGACAATGAATAAAGCAGTCATTGAAAACTCGATACCCGCCACTGAAAAAGGAATGAGATTTCCAAAAAGATAACCAAGTATCGTACCAACAATCCAATAGAAATGATTAATAGCCTCAATCGAAAACATCAGTTGGTCATCGTCCGTATGATTTAAAAGTAAACTGTAACTTTCATCCGTTAAGGCAAAAATCATGTAGCCTTTCTTCTTACCCAGTGTTTCAAACGGCTTCAGCATTGATAGTCCATAAAACAAATGACGAGCACTTATAGAAACAGTCAGTACAAAAACTTGAATCAAAGCAATTGGATTCAACAACAAAGGCAAGGTCGCAAATTGCATAGCACCTGAATAAATAAACAAACTCATAAACAAGGCAATCCAAATGGAAAAACCATGCGATTGTACTAAGATTCCGAAAGCACTTCCCAAAAAAACATACCCGGCCATGACCGGGATTGTTAGTTTAATTGCCTGTTTTAAACGACTGCTCATATTAGCTCCTGTCCGTTTTAGTTTATTGATCAATCATCGCAACTTTATCAAGACGCCCCATTAACAAATAAAGATTTCGCCACTCTGCCAACGATTGAAGCGGGATTTCCACATCATTAATTAATACATATTCTACAACACTTTCAGCCTTTAAGGAAAAAGAATGTTCTTTATCTTGATTAATAATCACCATGCCAGCCATCACATCAACACCTACCCCATCAATTACAAACTCATAAAAATACTTGGTTTTAAAATGAGCGCTCACTTTAGATGGTACCAGCCCTCCATGCTGCAACAATATTTTCACCACAGCTTCAGCAGCATCATCCATGACCATCAAATCAATATCATTGAAGCCTTCTGTTTTCCCCTTTAAAAAAAGCAACAAAGAGCCCCCAACAGCCCACCCAATCTGATGCTCGTTGAGTGCTTTTGCGATGGTTGATAAAACCTTAAG
>JAAZGU010000192.1 GCA_012511085.1 Erysipelothrix sp.
AACTTCAAAAGCGTCGCAACCTCTACAACAAGTTTGTGCGTGAGTACCAAGGGCGTGTCATGATGACGCCGATTCATAGCGTGATTCCACTGGTTATTGAATTCATGGAATTATTGAATGAAGACATCGATGATGAGTATCAAATTTATGAACGCAACGGCATCATTAATTTATTAGGGCATCTTGAATCCTTCGATTACAACGGGGCCGCCTTGCTTATTGACGGGGAGATTAAAGGTTTTCTTATCACGAGTTTGTTGGGAGAAACCATGGTTCAAATCAACATTGAGAAAGCGGATAAAAACATTCCTGGCATTTATCAGTACATGGAAAGTGAATACTTTAAAATGTTTTATCCTGACATTCAATATATTAATAAAGAAGATGATATGGGTAAGGATAATTTAAGGCACGCAAAGCTGGCCTCAAAACCTATTTTCCTTATCGAAAAATATCGATTGTGTGAAGGAGTATGTCATGATTAGTAAAGCGAAGCCATCTGACAAGCTTGAAATTTACCATAGTTGGAAAAGTTTGTTTGCCTTTGATGATTACGGGTCCATTGATTTTTTCTTTGCCAACTATTATGACAAAGGTGAGACCTACGTTATCAAAAAAGATGATCACATTGTTTCAAGTGTTTGCGTGTTTGAACATCCTATCCATCTTATGGATAAGGTTATTCAAGTATCATACTTGGTTGGTATCTATACCATTGAAAAGTATCAAAATCAAGGTTACATGCGTAAGTTGCTGGAAGGTGTATTGCGTATTAATGACGCCAACACGCTTATGAGCATCTTGATGGCCTATAACCCTGAACTTTATCAATCCTTTAAGTTTGAGCCCTTTATTGATCATCAAATTGTGCAACTATCCAAATCGATGATTCCTGCAGTTTCTACCATGAATATTACATATCAAGTGGATAGTGAACAACTGCTAGAAAACTACAAACGTTTCATGCGTTATTTCGATGGTTATAAAGTCCGCACAGCACAAGATTTTGATATGTTGAAAAAGGACTTGCAGGCTCAAAATGGGAAGCTGGTTGGATATGTTAAAGATGATGAATTATTAGGCTACATGATGTATGTGATTCATGATTATCATGTTGAAATTCTTGAAATTGTATACTTTGATGTGGATATGTTAATGCGTTTGCTCTATTTTGCCGCAAATATTAGTCAAAACATAAAAGTTCATATATCGACGCAAGAAAATTGGAAGAAACTCTTTCCACGGGCAACCATTGAAACCCAAACATTCATTCATGGTCGCATCAATGATATTTCCTTATTTAATGATTTGTACGAACTGAACATCCAAGGCGTGAGTGATCTTTTAAGGCTTGTGAAAAAACCCTTATTTTTCAATGAATTTCAGTAAAAATATGTTGCCTTGATAAATGCTTCACAATTGACAGTGCCGTATTATCGACGTATAATTATTATTGTCAAAGGAGGAAATATTAATGACAGTTAAAGTAGCTATTAACGGATTTGGCCGTATCGGTCGTCTAGCGTTCCGTCAGATGTTTGGAACCAAAGAATTTGATATTGTTGCAATTAACGATTTG
>JAAZGU010000020.1 GCA_012511085.1 Erysipelothrix sp.
AACTTCTTCGGTGTTTTAAGGGCCAATTGCATGTCATCTTGATAAGTCCGGGTTCTCTAATCAATGAAGTAGACGTACATTTTTGTATGAAGCACACTTTTTAGGTCATACCCTAAAACTGTCTCAAACATGGCGTTCACGTATTGAATGGTACCTAAAGCGTCAATATCCCACATGATGATGCGACCTTGTTTGGATAGTTCTTGCATGCGATTAAAGGTTTGCACAAGCGCCAAGTTATCTTCCTTGGCTTTGGTGATGTTTTCATGGGAACCAACCATCCGTAACAATTTACCCTGCTCATCATAAACACCATGCGCCTTGGAGCGTACCCAAATAGGTGAACCATCTTTGTGGTACATGCTAAATTCAATATCGTATTTATTCAAGTCTCCACTTTCTAAAAGGTCACGTTGACTCAACACAAAGTCACGGTCTGCTTGGTAAACTAAGTTCACAAAATTATTGAAGTTGTTTTCTAGTTCGTCGTCTTCATAGCCTAACATCAGCTTCCAACGCTTAGAAAAATAGATGGAATTGCGTTCAAGGTTATACTCCCAGACCCCGGTATCAGAGCCTTCAATCGCGATTTCAAACAAATCGACTTGATATTGTAACTTTTTCTGCAAGTTCTTTTGGTCCGTGATGTCACGGGCCGCTCCGTACAAATAATCATCACCAAAGGAAGCACGCCACTCAAAATAACGGTACGCTCCACTTTTGGTCTTAAAGCGATTGATGAATTCATGCACAATTTCATGCTGGTCCAAACGTTGAATCTGCTTTTGGGTAAAAGCAACATCATCGGGATGCATGAAATCATACATGGAAGCATCAACCAAATCAGAAATTGGATATTCTAAAATACTTTCCCACACCTTGTTCACACGTAGAAACTTACCAAAACGATCAATGATCGCCAACATGTCCACGTTCACTGAGAAAAACTTTTCAAGCTGTTCGCTCTGAGCCTTCAGTTGTTCATTGATGCGCACTTCTTTGGTAATATCCATTCCGGTTGTTAAAAAGCGGTGATGATTGTTCACGCTCACGTACTGGTGTTGATAAAGAAAAATCCGATCATCAAAAGGAATGGGTGATGGTAGTACAAGTTGTTGCACCTTGTTGGTTGCCTTGGCTTTCAACAAAGAGTTGATGCTAGCCCCGGCAAACTCAGATGGAAACAAATCTGTTATTTTTTTACCAATCACCTTAGATTTTGGTAAATAAAACATGCTGCTGTCGCCATCGTAAATATTCAAAATCACAAGATCTTCATCGTATTCCACAATGATGTTGTTGATGGCCGACAACAAGACTTCTTTTTCTGTGGCTTTTAAAAATTGCACGGTCACATCATTGAAACTGACGATGAAAGAACGGGCATCGTAGGGAATAAAAACCATTTGAAAGTGGCCCGCAAAACGATCTGAATAGTAGAACACTTGTTGGGTGATTTGTGTCGTTACTGCGACAATCGCATTCTCGATAAAACGCGTCA
>JAAZGU010000193.1 GCA_012511085.1 Erysipelothrix sp.
ATGGTGTCTCCACCATTTCGCGGCAGCAATCCGTATCCTCGTAGTAGCCTTACCTACCGAGTTGTATTTTATAGACCTAAAAACAACCTAACACACAAGCATGAGCATGTCAAGAAATCCAATATCGAGCCTTGCATATCTTTGATACCTATTAAGCCCCCTCAACCAAATCGCGAGATCGATAGCCTAAATATCCCGCCACCATTAATAAAACACTGATAATCAAAACCACGCTGAAGTGCAATAAACTGAAAGCTTCAATTGGCATGTTCGGCAACCAGCTTTGCGGGGATGTATAAACAATCCAATCCGGAAGCTGCAACATCACTTGAAAATAATTCAAAAAGAACGCGTACGTAAGATACACATAAACTAGCTTTCCAAGCCTTGGTAACCATCCCAGTATTAATCCGGACAAACCAATGAAAAAAAGAATGGTTGGAAACAAATTAAAACCGGCCGCTAGAAAGTCAGAAAAAACAATGTTGTCGTTTTTGATGACGCTTATGGCGGCTCCCCCAAGACCTCCCGCCGCTAGCAAAGTCCCACCCACGCTTGCCAGAATTGCCAAGCCAATGTTTGTCCAATACCATTGACTCCGTTTAATTTTTGTTCCAAAAACCTGACTTAAATACAAATCTTTTTCTTGATTGAAAAGTCTGTTGACAATCACGATTGGTAAAATACTAACTAAGCCAATCATGACCATCATAACCGTGCTTGTAAAAGAGGCCTCTAATGAAAAACCAACGCTTGTGAACATGAGTTTCATCAATTCATTGCTTTCTAGAAAACTACCCATATCGCCATAAATGGCACCGTAAGCAGCACCTAAGACGACCAGAGCCACAAACCAACTCACAATCAAACCTTGATTCAGTCTTAAAAACAAGCCAAAAACTGACAGAAGTGAAGTTTTTGCACGGGCACGACCTTCCTTCTGTGGCAGATAGCCAGCCCCCATGTCACGCTTGCCTTCTAAAACAAAAGCAATGCCAACCAATGCAAAACTTAAAACAAGCACAAATCCAATGAACATCCAATTGTTTTCAACAAATGGATACGTTAAGTAGGTCCATGCGAGTGGATTAAAGGATGATAGCTTAAGATTAGAAACATCGCTAACGCCACGTGCCACATAAAGCAAACCCATCGTAGCAAATGAGGCGCCCGTTGCACTGGAAGATGAAGGCATGATTTGTGCCATGGTCAAGGCAATCGCACCCCCTAAGATACCACCCACACCAATCGCAAGCCCAAATAAGATGGATCCTGAAAATGTGATTGTATCCGCTTGAAAACTTATCAAGATAAGTGTGATTACAACAGCTAAGGAAACATTAATCAGGACGTTCTCAATGAAGATTGCTAAGGAATTTGCTTGGCGACCAACTTGAAAGGCGCGTATCAATTCCGTTAAATTAAGATCTTCTGCTTTGCGCGTATGATGAATGACATGCAAGATAGAAATTGTCATCGCAATCAGCGCACAAAAAAGCAACATTTCATGCGCATACATAGCCCCGAGGGTATAGGCACTCGCAGATTGTGCCGGTGTTGGCCCCACAATCGCAATCATAGCCGGGTTTTGTAAGACCTCGAACATGCCTAGAGCACCTTCTCCTTGCATCAAGGCTTCAAAAGCAGGAATTAGCCCAGCCGCAAACAAGCCTAGCCCAAGTAGCCAGACTATTATTTTTTTATAATCCCGTTTCAGGGATTGATGCAATAAAGTTAACCAGCGACCAAAATTTTCTTTCATCAATGCAATCCCCTAATTTTCATAATGACGCATAAACAAGGCTTCTAAGGTCGGAGGTGCCACTTCAAGTTTCTTCAACCCCAAGCTTGTTGCTATCAGTAAAATATCATTAAGATGCTCATGATCCGCAAAAAAGAGCGCTTGTTTATCCTTCATGACAAAATCATGAACGCCAGGCAAGGCTTTGATTTGTGACGCATCCGCTTTTGTTTCTAAGATGACGCTGGAACGTGTCAAATGGCGCAACTCTGAAAGTGAACCACTTTCAACAATCTCACCTTGACGAATGATGACGATTTTATCCGCTAAACGTTCCACTTCTGATAAAACATGAGATGATAATAAAATTGATTTACCCTTTGCTTTGATTTTTTCAACTTCTTCTTGAAAAATTTGTTCCATCAAAGGATCTAAACCGGACGTTGGCTCATCAAAAATATACAAATCCGATGCAACCGCAAGCGCCGCAATCAAACCTACTTTTTGACGATTGCCTTTCGAGTAAGTTTTGGATTTTTTGCGTGGATCCAGCTCAAAGCGTTTGATTAAATAATCGCGCTTTTGTGGATCTCCTGAACCGTGCAATTTCATAAATAAATCAATGATCTCACCGCCGGTTAAATTGCCCCATAAAGAAACCTCGCCGGGCACATAGGAGATACGTTTGTGGATTTCAAAACTATCCTGCCACACATCTTTACCAAAAATTGACGCATGACCCTCATCTTTTTTAATAATTCCAAGTAAGATACGAATGGTCGTGGATTTACCCGCACCGTTGGGTCCAATAAAACCAACAACTTCACCTTCGTTTACCTCAAAAGAAACATCTTTTAAGGCTTGGACCTCCCCAAAACGCTTCTTTAAATGTTGAATTTCAATCACATGAGCCATGATATCACCTCGTTGCTTTATCCTTAATCATTAATTTAATACTACCATCATTACTCATTATGGTCTATGCTTCTTTAGGTTTCATTCATAAGAAAAACTCCCCTTTTTGACCTTGTGTTTTACACAATCACACTTTCCATTTCAAGAGGAGTTTCACTTTTTTATGCTATTTTAAATTTCATTATACTTTTTCAATGGCTTTGATGAGTTCCTGCGCAAACGTTTTCGCATCCCCCACATAACCATAATCGGACTCCTTGAAGATGCCGGCGTCAGCGTCGCTGTTCACCGAGAAGACAAACTTCGAGTTTTTCATCCCGACCGTATACTGAACGGCACCTGCAATCCCAAAGTTTAAAATCAAGTCCGGTTGAATCGTATGCCCACTTTGTCCGATTTGTTCATCCAGACTATACCAACCATTCTCTGCAAGCGGTCGTGTAACGCCAACTTTCGCATTCAATAGCTTGGCAAGCGCTTCAACATGGGTTAAGTTTTCCTGTTTTTTAATGCCGCGGCCCACCGCCACCACATGCTTGGCTTGCGCCAGCGATTCTGCTTTAACTTCAAGTTTTTCTTGTTCAAGAACCTCGTACACAAAAGCTTCTTCCAAAATCAGTTTTTCTTCAATGATTTCACCTTGTCGTGTTCCATCAAAGGCCAGCGGTGTAAACACAAAGGGCCGCACCGTGGTCATTTGAGGACGGGCCTCAGGTATTAAAATGGTACACATCAAATTATCACCATAGGAAGGCTTAATTTGAACAAGTTGTCCCTTTTCATTGATGGATAAATCCAAACAGTCTGCTGTCAAACCCGTGTCAAGAGCTCCTTGAATTCGCGGTGCCAAGGATCTCCCCATGTAGGTTGCGGCAAATAAGAAAATCGCAGGTTCATACTTTTTCGCAAGCTCAACCACCGCATCTTTATACAAGGTTGGATTAAAAATATTAAATCGTTCATCTTTAACAACAATCACTTGATCAGCTCCATAGCCAATTAAGGTTGGCG
>JAAZGU010000194.1 GCA_012511085.1 Erysipelothrix sp.
ACCTATCCATTACGAGTGGATTGCTCTACCATTGGAGCTACGTCGGCAAGGATGTGGAAGTTTCCCCCTTTACTATGCATTACAAGTTTACAAAACTATCCAAACACTGTCAACAATTACCCTATAAAACAGTAAACCGCATAGTTACCTATGCGGCTATACAAGGTGCGGGGATCAATTTAGAGGGGAAAAATGAAAAAATTATTTTATTACAAATCCTTGTATGGTCTTATTTTATGTTATATTTGTGTTATTTGTGTGAAAACAAATGAAAAAGTTAATTAATTTAAAATCTTTTTGTTTGTTCGCATCAAATTTTATTGCTTTTAATAAAATATAATACAGAAGATGACTTTATCTTTGACAATCACTATAAATCATTATAAGGTTTATTAGTAATGAAATACGAAAGAGGTCAACAATGAAAAGTACGGCACTTATCTTATTTGTACTGACTTACATATTATTATTAGCAATGCCTAAAAGAAGGGCTCATGTGGCCTTAATCTTTGCGGCATTGTTTGTTTCTTTTAATATTTTGCCATTCAACAAAGTTTTCACAACCATTGACTGGAACGTTATTTTGATGATCGGTGGTACGATGGGAATTGTTGAGTTATTCATTGCATCGAAAATGCCTGCTTATTTAGCTGATCTCATTTTACAAAAAACTCCAGATGTGAAATGGGCGATTATTGCCTTGTCTTTGTTTGCGAGTCTAATATCTGCTTTCATTGATAACGTTGCCACGGTTTTGATTGTGGCGCCCATTGCCCTAGATATCGCAAAGAAATTAAAAATATCACCAGTATCTAGTGTCATCGCGATTGCTGTTGCTTCAAACTTGCAAGGTGCTGCAACGCTAGTTGGTGATACGACATCCATTTTACTTGGTGGTTACGCGAATTTGGATTTCCTTGATTTCTTTTTCCATCAAGGGCGTTTGGGAATCTTCTGGGTTGTGCAAGCTGGTGCAATTGCTGCGACCGTCATCTTATACTTTATTCTAGGAAAACACCATGAACCAATTAACGCAGTCGAAATCACAAAAGTAAACGATTATATACCAACGTATTTATTATTACTCATGATCGTTTTATTAATAACAGTATCCTTTTTCCCGCATGACATTGCGATTATGAATGGTCTTATTTGCACAATCTTATTTATCATTGGTGTTGTACGCGAATATTTTAAAACAAAGGATACTAACACCTTCAAAAATGCCATTAAATCTCTTGATTACTTTACAATCACATTGCTTATGGGATTGTTTGTTGTCGTTGGTGGCCTGAATGAGTCGGGCATCATTCATGATATTGGCGAAATCTTTGTGCGACTTTCCAATAACAATTTGTTTTTGATTTACACACTCATCGTTTGGGCTTCGGTATTATTCTCTGCCTTTATTGATAACATCCCTTATGTCGCAACAATGTTGCCGGTAGTCGCAAGCATTGCCTTATCAATGAATGTTGATCCCAATGTCTTGTATTTTGGTTTATTAACCGGTGCAACCTTGGGCGGTAACTTAACACCCATTGGGGCATCAGCGAATATTACCGCCATGGGAATGCTTAAACGAAATGGCTACGACGTGAAAACATCGCAGTTTATGAAGATTGGCGTTCCTTATACTTTAGCTGCGGTTATTGTTGGATACATTCTGATTTGGATGATTTGGGCTTAACCTTTACAATCACTTCGGTGATTGTTTTTTTATTCGACTGCCATCCCAACAACATGGGTTTCAAACATTAACTCCATGGTATCTAAGCGGGTTACTTTGAATTTCAGTCTTAGATGTTCAAAGTTGTTTAAAACCCCTTGTTTTTCCAGTTGATCATTAAACAAGACTTGCATAATGTCAAGCCGGTCGTTAGCACCAATGTTAAGCTGCGCTGGATACCACTCCACGGTATTGTTGACATAAACATCATCGGTTTGTACGGAAATATCAAAATCATTATCGTTGTCAATCATAAATGCAAATCCGTAACCACTGTCTGCTGCTTCGTATCCAAAGTACGTCATTTTGACATTGTCCTGTTCAAAGAAAATCTCATTTTCAAGAATTTCATCAACTTCAACCTGTGGTGGTTGCTCTTCTGACTTTGGTTCTTCTTGCTTTTTGCCATCATCCTTCGGTTCTGAAGCTGGTGGTGGCGATGTTGTAGCACAACCTACCATCAAAAGCAGCATGATTATCCCCAGCAATATTTTTTTCATCGTGTTCTCCTTATTTCGCACAAAAAAGCGCGTTGTTTTAAAATCTAAAACATTTAAGCTATTATCTTTTAAACTGCTTTATTTACACTTATTTTACATGAACCGTTTTAAAATCACTACTCATTTGCATGCCCTCTTATTTCAATTATTATTCTGTTTTTAATTGATATTAAAAAGATCTCTGTGTGCCTATGCATGAGCTTACAAAGATCTTTTTCCCCCTGAATCAAAACTTGATTTAGTCTTGATTCTCACGTTCTTTCTTATATTTACGGATTTCTTCTAAATTAGATTCATCGACAACGCCACGATCACGAAATTCAGTGACGACTTCTTGCATCATTCTAAAATTCAATGCGGTGCCGTGTTGATCGGCATGATAATCAAAGGCACGATTCGCATCGATACCAAATCCTTCAGCTGTTTCAATGGCATCAATGTTCGCACCTAGGAAAATAAATTCCCAACCGTGTTCTTTTTTTTGTTTTTCAATCATTGATTTCACTTGATGCAACCGGTATTCTTCACTTGAATTTTCTTCGCCATCCGTGATAATGACAACCATCACTTTATTGGGATGATATGTGTTATCTGGGGATGTTTGAGCTTTGATCACCCTGTGAATTGTGAAACCAAGTGCATCAATCAAAGCCGTCATGCCTTCCGTTTGATATTCTTTCTCAGAAATATCCTGCACGGTTTTAATATCCTTGCGATTATGCATTAGGTAATAATCATGATTGAAAAACACCGTCGTAATCAAACACTCGTCAGCCTGCTCTTTTTGTTTCGCAAGCATTGAATTAAACCCACCAATGGTATCGGCTTCTAAACCATGCATTGAGCCGCTCTTATCTAGAATAAATATAAGTTCTGTTAAATCTTGTTTCATCTTTTTTTCCTCCTTTGTTCTGCATCTTCATCATAATGAATTTCCATAATAAAAAGGTCGCTTCTCAAGCGACATTTCATGCAGTGATTTTAAAGAAATTTAAAGATTGAAATTTCCACCTAAAAGGGGTTGCTCGTATTTAAACAAAGCCTCGTTGATTTTATAAACATCATAAACACCTGTAATGATGAAGTACTCAACAATAACATCGAACTTTACGGCACGTGATAGTGCATAACCAGCGCGTTTTAAAAGCTCATCCATTTCTTTTAAGGAAAGGCTTAAGGCAATGCCCAAAGCAATCACGGTGCGTTTGCTAGGAATATAACCTTTGTTGCTTCTAATTTTTGAGAATAATTTGCGATCAATATTGGCACGTTTATATACATCCACATCATTCATTTGTTTGCCATCAATCAAATCAAACAACATGGTTGAGAATGATTCTTGCATGCCTGAAACAAAACCATCAATCGAACTTGGTATTCTAAAATCATCAAATGCTTCTCGCAATGTACCCATCTTTGGTGTAAGCGTTTCAAACAGTTCGGTTTTATGGCGCTTGGTATAATTCTTTTTGATATAGCTATCAATTTCATAATCGCGACGCCGCCCAATATCAAAGGAAGCCATATCGTACATGACAAGTGTCACATTCAATTCATGTTCCGCAAGAAAATCCTTGATTGCTTGCGTTGCCACTTGAAGCGCTTCTGCTTTAGGATAACCATAGATTCCGCTTGAGATAAGTGGAAAGGCAACATGGTGACAGTCGTGCTGAAATGCTAGCTTTAAGGCACTAATGTAGGTTGCATATAACAGCTGTTCGCTTTGTTTTGGTGGATAATGATCATAAATTGGCCCCACCGCATGAATGATATGTTTTGCGGGCAGGTTAAAGCCTAGTGTGATTACAGCTTGACCTGTTTGAATTGGCGCAAGTAAATCACAGGCCGCTTGCAGCTCACTTGGTCCTGCAGCATTAAAAATCGCACCACTTACACCACCACCCATTTTTAATTGTGCGTTGGCGGCGTTGACAATCGCATCAGCTTTCAATTTTGTAATGTCACCTAAAATAATTTCTAAAGGCATTCAGTTTCTCCCTATCGTTTTGATTATCAATTACATGCGCTCAGCTTGCCGTGCTTCAATCTCAAAAGGAATCGCATAGTATGCTTCATGATGATTCAGTCCTTTAAAACGACCTCTTAAATAATCGCGAATGTATCGATATAAAAACCCGATAAAACCATGCTCTCGGTATTGGCGAACATGTTCCATTTCATGTTTGATTAACCACTTTGGTGGTATTTCGTCCAAGTAATAAATACGACGCCCAAAAGTTATGGCTCGTGCTTGAAACAGTACGGGTATTTTGCTTTTGTAATGGTTCTTAATCATCTTGTTTCTCATTTTCATCCTAACACATTTTTTCTCAACACGACTTAAAATACTTATAAATGCTTGACGTTTTAATCATATTAATGGTTAGAATGAAAATTTAGCACCAAAAAACCAACTCACATTAGTTCAATTTTAGTTAATTGCAATCGTCTCAATCATTTGATGATGAAATCATCATATACGTCTACAGAGTGGTTACCTTCAGAAAGGGCAATCATAAATTCGTAGCGATACGTTCCAGGTTTTAAGGGACCATATAATAATCCAAAATCGAGCTCCACGTCAACTGTAGTATTAGCAGGAGCTTGAATTGCGTATGGATAATAATCACGCATGTGAATGGGGATTACCGCTACCCACTTCCCCGCAGTTTCTTGATAAATTTCATATATTTCAGTGAAATAATAATCATCGTCCGTTTCATTAATAACTTGATAGGAAAATCCACTGTTTGTTACAGTATCACCTTTTATCTTTATATAAATGTTTCCTTCTCTTTCACTAGGTTGATTGGTATCACTGACACTATCATTTGGTTTATTCGTTTCACCAGCTTGATTATTTGGCTTCGAACTGCATTGATTTAGTATCAGTAAAATGATCAACACTAATCCTATTAATATCAAAATGTTTCTTATGCTTTTGCTTTTCTTTTTATCCACGATGCTGTTGCTCCTTTTCTACGTTAAAAGTGTGGTTTGTTCCCAATGCACATTATTGTTTTGGGGCGTTACATCAACGATTGACTTGCAGGTCAAAGGTTTCTTTGAAATTAAGCTTATCAAAGATTTTATCAACAACCTAGCATTTAGCTTCTCTAAACTTTTTTAAAAATTACATAACTTTTAAAATGGTCAAAACCTGTTTTTTAAACATGTAGAAAATAAAAAAAACCGCTGTTGAAGCGATTGTTTTACATTTGGTGGAGCTAAAGGGACTCGAACCCTCGACCTTTACGCTGCCAGCGTACTGCTCTTCCAACTGAGCTACAGCCCCATTTCGCAATGGCGCGCCCGACAGGAATCGAACCTGTAACCTTTTGAATCGGAATCAAATGCGCTATCCGTTGCGCCACGGGCGCATAAAGAATGGTGGACACTAAGGGACTTGAACCCCTGACCCCCTGCACGTCAAGCAGGTGCTCTCCCATCTGAGCTAAGTGTCCACTTTATGCTATTGTAGTTTAGCATAGATTAGATGACTTTTCAACGAACTAGATGTTAATGTAACTTTTCAGAGTAAATGCAATACCCTATTGCAATAACCTTGAAAACTGCATTTTTAATCTTTTATCATGATATGCTTTCCTCACAGTAACCTTGATGGTTCTTTAAAGGAGGTCCTATCATG
>JAAZGU010000195.1 GCA_012511085.1 Erysipelothrix sp.
TCCATGGGCTTGCCCAATTTGATGGCACGCCCTTGTATGAATATCCAAGGCCTGCAGACGCCAACAGTCCCTGGGGGACGCTCATGTTTAATTTGTGGAAAGAAGAAGTGCGCAGTTTCTTAATGTCGGCTGCCTCTTTCTACTTTGATGTCTATCACATTGATGGCATGCGTTTTGATGCGGTAGCGAATATCTTGTTTTGGCAAGGTGATAAAAACCGAGGTTTCAACGATGGTGCGATTGCCTTTTTACGGCGCATGAACCACCATCTGAGCGAACGCTATCCGGATGTGATCTTAATTGCGGAAGATTCTTCAGATTTCACCAACGTCACCAAGCCAACCTTTGATCTAGGTTTGGGCTTTGATTATAAATGGGATTTGGGATGGATGAATGATACGTTGAAATACTATGCGCTTGATCCAGTCTATCGTAAGTATCATCATCATCAATTGACCTTTAGCATGGCTTATTTTTATGCCGAGAAATTCATCTTGCCATTATCGCATGATGAAGTCGTGCATTCAAAAGGTACCATTTTAAATAAAATGTGGGGCAGCTACGAACAAAAGTTTGCGCAAGCCCGCAACCTATACGCCTACATGTACGCCCATCCCGGCAAAAAACTTATGTTCATGGGCAATGAGCTGGGCCATTTTAGTGAGTGGGATGAGGATAAAGAATTGGATTGGCATTTGCTTAACTACACCAGTCATCATTCTTTTGCGCGATTTATCAAAGATCTCAACCATATTTACTTGCATCACGCTTGTCTCAGTCGTTACGATTATGATTATCGGGGGTTTAAATGGATTGATGCGGATAATGCGAATCAATCAATTTATTCCTTTTTACGCGAAGATGAGAAAAGCATCATTGTCGTGGTTTTAAACATGACACCCGCATCCTATGAAGATTTTGAACTTGGGGTTCCCATTGAAGGTGAATACCTGGAACTCATCAACTCAGAAAAAGACATCTACGATGGCTGTAACATGTGTAATTTTGAGCCACTGATTGCCTATGAACAAAGCAATCACCGCTTTGATTACACAATCAACATTCGGATCGCGCCGTTTGCGGCCATTTACTTTGAAGTGTGTAAAAATTAACAAAATTGTGTTAAGTTAAGATATCAGTTATAATAATCAAGGATTTTAGGAGGTTTTATGTTTCAAAATAAACATGAGTTTAAGCGTGATTTTATTCAGCGTATAGAAGAGACCTACGGTCGCTCCATCGCACAATCACACAAAACTGAACGATATATGGTATTAGGGGAGATGGTGCGTGATTACGCATCGATTCACTGGAAAGCAAACAAAGAGCGGATTGCGGATGTGCAAGCCAAGCAAATGTATTACTTCTCCATGGAATTTCTCATTGGGCGCTTACTCACCAGCAACCTGATGAATTTAGGAATCTACGACATCGTCAAAGATGGTCTGAGCGAATTATCCATTGATATTAATGAACTGGAATTACTGGAAAGTGATGCCGGTTTAGGCAACGGTGGTTTAGGGCGTTTGGCGGCCTGTTTCATGGATTCATTGGCATCCTTGTCCTTGCCAGGGCACGGGATTACCTTGCGTTATGAATATGGCTTGTTTCAACAAAAAATCATCAACGGTTACCAAGTCGAAGTTCCCGATCAATGGTTGCGCTTAGGCAACGTTTGGGAAATTCGTAAACCAAAACACGCGATTGACGTGAAGTTTTGGGGTCGCATTGAAATGCGGAAAGATGAAAAAGGTGAAGTGGTCTTTGATCATGTGGACGCTGAACATGTGTTGGCAGTCCCTTATGATATGCCAGTTGTTGGTAAAGACACCGATCAAACCAACACCTTGCGTTTATGGAGTGCGGAAGCATCCGATGTGTTACCTAAAAATAAGGATTTCCGTCAGTACATCAGCGAAGTGAATGAAATCTGTCAAAACGTCTACCCTGATGACTCCACAGAGTATGGGCGTTTCCTGCGTTTAAAACAACAGTATTTCTTTGTGAGTGCCGGCTTACAGGCGCTCATTAAAGCGCATTTGCGTGTGTATCCAAATTTGGATACCTTCCATGAAAAGATTGTCATGCAACTGAATGACACCCATCCAATTTTGGCAATCCCAGAATTGATGCGGATTTTAATGGACGATTTCCACTATAAGTGGGATGTCGCATGGAACATCGTGAGTCATTCCTTTGCCTACACCAACCATACGATTTTATCCGAAGCCTTGGAGCGCTGGCCGGTGCAATACATTCAAGCCTTGTTGCCGCGCATTTACATGATCATTGAAGAAATCAACCGCCGCTTCATCAATGAGTTGCGTTTGAAGTTCCCCAATGATATAACAAAACAAAATCAAATGAAGATTATCAAAGACGGGCAAGTGCATATGGCCCATTTAGGGATAGCAGGATCATTCTCCATCAATGGGGTTGCGAAATTGCACAGCGACATCTTAAAAAATGATGTCTTGAAAGATTTCTATGATCTGTATCCGGAAAAATTCAACAACAAAACCAATGGTATCACCCATCGCCGTTGGTTAACCTACACCAACCCGCAACTGCATGCCCTATTAAAGGACACGATTGGTGATGATTATGTCTTTGAACCAAGCAAATTGGAAGCTTTGATGGACTTTGTGGACGATGATGGTGTCCAACAGTGGTTCTTAAAAATTAAACAAGAACGTAAAAACATTTTGGTGGATAAAATTAAAGAGTGGACCGGCATTGATGTCGATCCAAAATCAATCTTTGATGTCCATGCTAAGCGTTTGCATGCCTACAAGCGGCAATTATTAAATGCACTTTATATCATGTATTTAATTAATGAGATTGAAGCAGATCCAGACTTTGACATGCATCCGACGACCTTTATTTTCGCAGCCAAAGCGGCACCGAGTTACTACTTTGCTAAGAAAGTCATCAAACTGATTCATGTGTTGGCGGATTATGTGAACGACAATGAACAATTAAACCGTTTCATTAAAGTCGTCTTTATTCCAAACTACAACGTGAGTGTGGCAGAGTACTTGATGAATGCTGCGGATGTGTCCAAACAAATTTCAACCGCCGGCAAAGAAGCCAGCGGTACTGGCAACATGAAATTCATGATGAATGGCGCGTTGACGGTCGGTACCTTGGATGGTGCCAACGTTGAAATTGATCAACAAGCGGGCCGTGAGAACACCGTAATCTTTGGTTTGAATGCCGAAGAAGCCTTTGCGCATGGGCGCAATGGTTATGATGTGTTTGAAGTCGTGAATGCCCAACCAAAACTTAAGAAGGTTATTGAATCCTTGTTGACGCCTCTTTATGGTGCCAAACAAAATGAATTCAAGGTCATCTACGATGAACTCATGTATCGCAACGATGAGTATTTGTTGGCAGCTGACTTTGAAGCTTTTGTGGAAGCGCATCAAGAAGTCCAACGTCGCTATCAAGATAAGGCCTATTGGGCGAAAATGTGCTTAAGCAACATTGCCAAATCAGGCTACTTCTCATCTGATCGAACGATCATGCAGTATGCTGATGATATTTGGAAAATTCTACCCTTACAATAAACCTTGAGCAATCAAGGTTTTTTTATCAGTGTGCAAAGGGTTAGTATTGAATCACTTATTAAATTTCGTTATGATACTACTAAGGTGAATTATGAGAAAAGAACAACGTTTTGAAGCTTATTTAGATGATTTTAACTTGATGACCATCTACTTATCCAAGCAGTTTTATCAAGGAAACAGCGATGTGTTTTACAGCCAAGATGTAGAAGGCAACATTGTGAAACTTCAAATAAAATACAAAGAAGTGACGTCGATGGATTACAGCAAATACATTGTGACCAATTGTGAGCACATTGAATTTGGTAAACCCTATACGATTTTAGAAGAGCACGGGCAAACAACACCCTTACAAATTGGTTTGATTGTCAAGAAGGACAAATTTGATGCGATGTTTGCTTACGATGGCGATGATTTAGGGGTGCATGTCAAAGATGGTCAAACTCACTTTGCCTTGTGGGCGCCGACAGCCATTGAAGTGTTAGCGAAAATCACAACCCCTGCCAAGCAATTCACATTGCCACTAGAGCGGCAAGCGCAAGGGGTGTTTAAAGGTGTTGTTTTAGAGAATTTGCATTTAGCGAGTTACACCTACTTGATTGATATCAACGGTGAATGGGTTGAAACCATTGACCCGTATGCTTTTGGTTCCGTAGTTAATGGTATTAAGTCGGTGGTTATTGATCAAGCGCAAACGCGGGTGGAGTTGCATCATGACAAATTAAGTCCGTTTGCTTCACCGACGCAAGCCATTATTTATGAAACGTCAGTGCGCGATTTTACCAGTGATGCCAACACCAATCATCAACATAAACGCACCTTCAAAGGCTTTGTGGAACGTGGTACCACAACCCCACAAAAAACTAAAACTGGTTTTGACTATTTAATTGACTTAGGCATCACGCATGTGCAGTTGATGCCCATTTATGATTTTGCGACCGTTGATGAAAGCAACATTGATGTCTTTTACAATTGGGGTTATGATCCGCATCAGTTCAATGTGCCGGAAGGCAGTTACGCCAGCGATGTCAATGACCCACTTTCACGGATTTTGGATTTGAAGACTTTGGTGGCGACGTGTCACCAACATGATATTCGTGTCGTCATGGATGTGGTTTATAACCACGTCTATGAAATGGGGCAATCCGCCTTTGAAAAGACGGTGCCTTATTATTACTTCAGACGCAGTGAATCTGGGGCCGTGTCCAATGGTTCGTTTTGTGAGAACGACATCGATAGCGCACGTTATATGGTACGCAAGTTCATCGTGGAATCCACCAAGATGTGGGTGCAAGAATATGGCATGGACGGTTTTCGTTTTGACTTGATGGGGATTTTGGATGTGGACACTCTTAATATCATCGATACAGAATTACGTAAAATTAAACCTGATATCTTATTGTATGGGGAAGGCTGGAACATGCCCACCATTTTGGATGATGAGCATAAAGGTATGATTGCCAATCAACA
>JAAZGU010000196.1 GCA_012511085.1 Erysipelothrix sp.
AAGGAATACCAGTGGTTAACTTGCTGAATTTAGATAAAGGCGAAACCATCAGCTCGATGATTAGCGTTGATGATGCAAGTGAATTCCAATACTTCTTCTTTGTAACAAAGAACGGGCTTGTTAAACGAGTTCATATTGATGAATTTGAATCCATCCGTCAAACCGGAAAGATTGCGATAAGCTTAAATAATTACGACGAACTTGTTGCTGTGCGCTTAACATCAGGCGATGAAGAGATAATTATTGCGGGTTCAAACGGAAAAGCAGTGCGTTTTAACGAAGATAACATTCGGGTCATGGGCCGTAACGCTGCAGGAGTTATTGGCTTTAAAACTGATGGATCACGTGTAATTGGCATGACAACCGACCGTTTTGGTGATTATTTGCTTGCAGTGACCGAAAAAGGCTATGGTAAGAAAACTGAAATAAGTGAATATCGTTTAACGAACCGTGGTGTTAAAGGTGTTAAAACAATCAACATCACCGAAAAGAACGGTGAGTTGGTTTCACTGAAAGCAGTCAATGGTGACGAAGAACTCTTGATCATCACCGACCATGGTCAGGTGATTCGAATCCCTGTTGATGATATCGGCACGTACGGCCGTAATACTCAAGGGGTACGTTGTATCACGGTTGATGACGACACAGCGGTCTCCTCGGTTGTGGTTGTACCAAAAGATGATGAAGAAGAATTAGAGCACGATTGAGTGCTCTTTTAAATAGGTTTTAATAGTGTTAAAATGAAATAGCAACTACAGAGACGTATGTTTCACGTGAAACAATGAAGGAGGAGTTTATGTTAGATATTAGATTAATTCGTGAAAATCCGGAAAAAATCATTGAACAATTAAACACACGCGGGGAAGATTATGGTTTTGTGATGGACATCGTTAAATACGATGAGCAAAAGCGTGACATCTTACAAAGTGTTGAAAGTTTGAAGAGTTTCCGAAATGATGCATCAAAGAGAATCGGGATGCTTAAAAGAAACAACGAAGATGCCTCGGAGCTGATGAAGGAAGTATCCGAAGTTAATCATAAAGTCACAGTGTTTGATAACGCATTAAGTGAAGTTGAGAAGAAAATCAACGACCTGTTGCATGTGTTACCAAATGTTCCACGTGAAACAATTCCGGTTGGAGTTGATGAAAAAGACAATAAAGTTGTCAGAAAACACCTTGAACCGGGAGAATTTGACTTTGAACCACAACCACATTGGGATGTGGGGACTGATTTAGGAATTTTAGATTTTGAGCGTGCGGGCAAAGTGACAGGATCTCGTTTCGTGTTTTATAAAGGTTTGGGGGCGCAATTAGAAAGAGCGCTGATTAACTTCATGCTTGATTTGCATACAACAGAGCATGGTTATGAAGAAATGTTGCCACCCTTCATGGTGAATGGTCAAAGCATGTTTGGAACCGGTCAATTACCGAAGTTTGCAGAAGATGCATTTAAGCTTGAGGATTATAATTATTATCTTGTTCCAACAGCGGAAGTACCAGTGACGAATTATTATGCTAATGAAATTCTAAGCATGGATGACTTGCCTAAGCATTATACGGCCTACACACCGTGTTTCCGGGCAGAAGCAGGCTCTGCGGGACGTGACACACGCGGAATTATCCGTCAACATCAATTCAATAAGGTAGAACTTGTTAAGTTTGTGACGCCGGAGAATTCAGAAGCAGAATTGGAAAAACTTACGGTGAATGCAGAAAAAGTCTTGCAACTCTTAGAATTACCATATCAAGTGGTGGAGTTGTGTACTGGCGACCTTGGTTTTAGCAGTTTGCATACCTATGACTTAGAGGTTTGGTTACCTGCGGCTAAAACATACCGTGAGATTTCATCGTGTTCGAACTTTGGTGACTTCCAAGCACGACGTGCAAACATACGTTTTCGAAGGGAAGCAAAAGGTAAAACCGAATTTGTGCATACGATTAACGGATCAG
>JAAZGU010000197.1 GCA_012511085.1 Erysipelothrix sp.
TGGAAACACGAATGATTTCACGCACACGATCATAAATCAAATCGATTTGTCGAATCGCATTTTCTTTTTTATAACCTTTGATTTCTTGATAGACATTAATTAAACCACCAGCATTAATCACATAGTCCGGTGCGTACACAAAACCTTGATCATGCAGGTATTGACCATCAATCTGACTATCTTTTAAAACATTATTCGCAGCGCCTGCAATAATCTTGCATTGTAAACGATTCAAGGTCTCTTTTGATATCACTGATCCTAAAGCACACGGCGCAAAGACATCACATTTTTGATCATAGATTTCATCAAGGCTGACCACTTGCGCATTAAACTCTTTCGCAACCATGGCCGTCCGTTCTTCATCCATGTCACACACCACTAGCGATGCTCCCTCTTCATGCAAGTAGCGACATAAGTTGTAACCAACATTACCAATGCCTTGCACCGCCACGGTTAAGCCTGAAAGCTTAGCACTACCCGTGACTTCTTTAACGCACGCTTTAATGCCTTTTAAAACACCAAGCGCTGTAAAGGGTGATGGATCACCACTTTTATCAGCTAAGCCAACCACGTATTTGGTTTCCATGTTCACAAAATTCATGTCTTCTGGTGAGGTACCCACATCTTCCGCGGTGATGTAGCGACCATTCAATGAATCAACATAGCGGCCAAAAGCACGCCAAAAGGCTTCACGCTTAACGGTATCAGCGCGTAACATTTTTGAATTACCAATGATAACCGCTTTACCTCCACCTAAATTAAGTCCGGCACACGCGGCTTTTTGACTCATACCCTTGGCCAAACGCATGACATCATAAATGGCATCATCTTCATTTTCATATTCCCAAACGCGGGTGCCTCCAAGAGCTGGTCCTAAGGTCGT
Source organism: Erysipelothrix sp. (assembly GCA_012511085.1). Taxonomy (GTDB): domain Bacteria; phylum Bacillota_I; class Bacilli_A; order Erysipelotrichales; family Erysipelotrichaceae; genus UBA6182. Next base: position 884 of record JAAZGU010000197.1, read on the forward strand.
GTTATGCACGCATATGGCACCTTTTAAACCAGTGTTGCGATCATACAGGTAAACAAGTTGTTCAAACCCATACTTCTCCATGTACTCAAACTTCTTCATACGTGTCCTCCTTCGTAAAAAAGACCGCTTTGAATGTTATATCAAAACGGCCGTTACGGCTTGTGTACTATTATTGTGTATTAAAGGAATATCTCTAAGATTCATCAGTGACTCCTTAACTTACCACAATTATTATAGCAAAACCGACTTGATATTGAAAGCGTTTTCAGTTACTTTTTAATGTTAAGTTTGTTAATTAAAACACAATATTTTGTCTTGTGGTTTATACTTACTATTAATTAATTTATATTCTTATCCAAGAAACATTCCAGCATGTTCTTAAAAATAAATATCTCAACGGTTAAGTTGTATGTCAAATCGTTATTGCTCATCAACACTTTTGGGATAATTCGCTAAAAAAGTGCATTGACTTTAACATTATTAAAGGTTATCATTAATATAGTTAAAGGAGGTGCTGCTTTGGCTATCACCGTTGTTCCAATTTGGATGTCTAATTTAGATGACGAAGATGTGGTATTTATTAAAAGATTAATCTTGGCTTCGGGTTCTTTGAAGGAAATCGCCAAACAATATGGAGTAACCTACCCCACAGTCCGATTAAGACTGGACCGACTCATTCAAAAAATAAACATCCATGATCAAGAAGAAACAGATTCCTACA
>JAAZGU010000198.1 GCA_012511085.1 Erysipelothrix sp.
CTGTTATGAATATCGACCCAGCACTGCTTGAAAAACTTCCCATTAAAGAAGAAGACAACACCTTGTTCGTACCGGTTAAGGCCATTGTTCCTGCCCAATTGATGGGTTCGGGACTTGGTAGTACAGACATGCATGCGGGTGACTATGACATCATGACACGTGATGAAGCAACCATCAAACAATACAAACTTGATCAATTGCGTTATGGTGATTTTGTCTTTATCGAAGATCACTGCAACACTTATGGTCCTGATTATATTCAAGGTGCCGGTACCTTTGGCATTATCGTCCATAGCGACAGTTACCAATCTGGGCATGGACCCGGGGTTAGTGTGCTGCTGACAAGTCGTACTTCCATATTAAAGCCTTATCTAGACGATAAGGCTAATCTCATTCATTATATTTAAAAGGACACGCGTCCTTTTTTTATTGAATCACAACGCTATCTTTGCCATCGTTTTCTTTAAGAAATACTTTTACTTCTTCTTTAAGTGACGTCGGCACATTCTTACCTACAAAATCAGCACGGATCGGGAGTTCCTTATGTCCACGATCCACAAGAATCACAAGTTGGATTTGTTTGGCACGTCCATAATGCATGACACCGTCCATGGCGGCCCGGACTGTGCGTCCTCTAAAGAGCACATCATCGACTAATACCACAACCTTATCTTTGACATCCACATCAAGATTTGGTAGTTGCGGGTTTTTATTCTTTCGATCATCGTCACGCCAATATGATATGTCCATAGCGGTTGTTGGTACATCCACATTTTCAATTTGTTTAATCAATGCTTGAAACCGATAGGCTAGTGTTTCTCCACGGGTTTTAATACCAATTAAAACAACATTTTCCACACCTTTGTTGCGTTCAATAATTTCATGGCTAATGCGATAAAGCGAGCGTTTAATGCTACTTGCGTCCAATATCTCTTTCATAAACACCTCTTGGGCTAATTATACCAAATTCCGCACCGATTCTTAAGAAATCATTGAAAACTAAGGTCAGCTATGATATTATTTATAGGCACATCCGATGTCAACTAGGGGTATAGTACAATGGTAGTATAGCGGTCTCCAAAACCGTTGGTGCGGGTTCAACTCCTGCTACCCCTGCCAAATATTTGACCAACCTGCTTCATAAGTGGGTTTTTTTATTTATAAAACTTAGGGTCACCTTACTTTATGGCTACGGTACTTTAAGGAAACTCCTCAAATCACACGCTTATATTATACACATGCAATAGTATCATCAAAAACAACAATAATTAATCAATTTATATCGCTTTAGATATCAATTAAAAGCTAGTTTATGTAAATAAAACAATATATTTAACACAAGCAAAATAAAAAAGCATGGTTATCCATGCTAATCAATTACTCTATAATTTCATACCCTTTTTTCAAAAGGAACTGTTTCAATTCACTGTAATTCAAATTCCGCAACTGACAACCCTTGTCAAGTGTCATAAATTTACCGGCGGTCACTATCATTTGCGGAGCTTTGATTTGGGTAAATCCAAACTCAACCAACAAATCAATAACTTCTGGATATTTTTGCGATAAAATGAAAATCGTGTCTGTTTTATTTATCTGTTTCATATTATCAACTCCATATCCTAAATATAAGTAATAACAAAGTTAAGTTCAAACAATATACCCAATCATTATTCGATAAAATGATCCTCGATTGCATCCCTAACAAAATGTGATGGATTAACAGGTACACTTTCA
>JAAZGU010000199.1 GCA_012511085.1 Erysipelothrix sp.
CCAATCAGCTTCCACTTGATGCTTCACCTTGGAAAAGCGTTCAAAAAGCAAGAGACTCACGTCGCTTTAAAGCAAGTGACATCCTTGCTGCTTGTTTTGAAAACCTTATATCATTTTCAGCTAACAACCGGTGTTCACCATCCTCTTTAATTTCTTGCATTGGCTTGTTCAATGAATTACCGGTTACGATTTTAGCCCATCAAAAAGACATCTTAAATGGCCAAAGTGGCATGCTTTTACCCAGTGACTATCGCCGCGTGGTGCGTGCCATTAAACAAGCTGAAAAATTTAAGCGGCCAATCATCACGTTGATTGATACCCCCGGTGCCGATCCATCCATGGCATCTGAATTAAAGGGGCAAGCAAGTGCCATTTCAGAAAGTTTGGCAGCCTTTGCCAACACCAAAGTGTGTGTCATCACGATTATTTTATCGGAAGGTGGCAGCGGTGGGGCCTTAGCAATGGGCATTGGCGATGCCTTGTTGATGTTGGAGCATGCCTACTATTCAATTATTTCTCCAGAAGGCTACGCCAGTATTTTGTTACGCGATGCATCCAAAGCTAAGCAAGTCGCACAATCCATGAAAATCACCGCAAAAGAACTTAAAGCCATGAAGATTGTTGATGCGATCATTCTTGAACAATCCTATGAAGACATCATCAGACAAGTCAAGGATTATTTAAATAATTACCTGGGCAAGCTCATGGCTTATGATTCGCAAACACTGGCAGAAAAACGCTATGAAAAATACCGAAACATCGCTCGATCGGATGCAAAACACTTAATCGATCAAGGAGGTTTAGATCTTGTTGCATAATGACCTTCAAACAAAATATCCCCTCATCCAGGGTGCTATGGCTTTGATCAGTGATGCAACATTTGCGGCGCACGTTTCCAACGCCGGTGCTTTGGGCGTTATTGCGACCGCAAACATGAATGTTACTGAAGTGAAACAAGCTGTTGATTTATGTCGATCACAAACCTCATTGCCCTTTGGAGTTAATGTCATGTTAAACCAAACAAACCATCAGGCAATCATCACAAGGCTGCTCACACTCCGACCGCAAGTCGTCATTTTAAGCGCAGGCAACCCAAAACCATACATTCAACATTTTAAAAAAGCCAACATCATTGTGTTAACGGTTACCAACTCCGTGACGCTTGCTAAACATGTTGCGCAAAAGCATGCTGATATGGTCATCGTGGAAGGTTTTGAAGCGGGCGGCCATGTGGGTGAAATGACCACCATATCTTTGATTCCGCAAGTCGTGGATACCATTGACATCCCAACAATTGCAGCAGGTGGGATTGTTGATGCACGCACCTTTAAAGCTGCTTTAACCTTAGGAGCAATCGGCGCTCAAATCGGAACACGATTGATAGCCTCTCAAGAATGCCCAGTGCATGAAAACTACAAACAAACACTCATCAAAGCAAAGGCACATGACACAACCATTATTGGAAGAACTTTAGGCTTACCGATTCGCTGTTATAAAAATAATTTCACGCACCACATGCAAAACCTAGAAAAACAAGCTATTGATAAAAAGACGTGGCAATCATTAACCACTGCGGCTTATCAGCGTGCCATTATCGATGGCGATGCTGACAATGGCATGATGATGATGGGTCAAAACGTTGGCTTGATTCATGAAATCAAACCGCTACATGATATTTTCAAAGAACTTACGAACCACAAGGAGTAACGCATGGCAAAAAAAATTGGTTTTCTATTTAATGGACAAGGAACGCAATACCCAGGGATGGGATGGGATTTTTATAATCACTTCAATGACGCAAAACATCTTTATGATACTTTTCTTGACCCAAACATTAAAAACCTTTGTTTTCATGGACCAAGGCAAGAACTTAATAAAACACAACATGCACAAGTTGCCATCTTTATGACATCCTACGTGATTGCGACCCTTTTAAAAAACACAAGGTGATACCAGTCATGATGGCTGGTTTAAGTCTAGGAGAGCTAACAGCACTAAGCTTCACGCAAGCATTGTCCCTGGCTGATGGGATTGCTAGTGTGACAAAACGTGGTCAAATCATTGCTGATGCGCTTCATGGTCATGACTCATCCATGATGGCCATCATCGGTCTTAAAACATCAACGATTCAAAAGATTTGTGAAAAAGTAGCAACGGTCGGCGTGTGTGAAATTGCGACCTTTAGCTACCCGGGTCAAATCGTGATCAGTGGTCACAAAAATGCTTTGGAAATCGCAAAAGTTGAATGTTTAAAATATGGAGCTAAACGCGTTATACCCTTGAATGTCGCCGGTGCTTTTCATAGCTCGCTCTTAAACAATGCAGCCGCAAGTTTTGAAAAGGAGCTTGCATCAATCACATTCAAAAACAGTCAGATTCCAATTGTTTTTAATACGACTGGAAAAGTAGAAACTGACAACTTAAAAAACATCGTTGTCAAGCAACTGCACTCACCGATTTATTTCCAACAAAGCATTGAATTCATGATTAACCAAGGTGTCGATTACTTCATTGAAATTGGACCCGGTAATATTTTACGCGGCTATGTACGAAAAATAAATCCACAAATCGCTTGTTATAGCGTTAACACGGTCGATGACTTGCAGCGATGCGTTGATTATCTACGATAAGG
>JAAZGU010000200.1 GCA_012511085.1 Erysipelothrix sp.
ATCAAGCCATCCAAGGATGTGGGACGCACGCGCAAGGCGAGCGGTTGTTGAGAGTTCTTCATATTCATTATTTTAACATATCTAAAAAAATAGTAGAATAATAACAGGAGATGTGTATGAAAGTTATTGTGCAACGCAGTCAATATGCAAATGTGAGTGTAAGTGGTGATGTAATCGCTGAAATTGAGCGGGGTATGGTGTTGCTTGTTGGCATCTGTCGTAATGATACCGTTGAAACCGTGCAAAAGATGGCTCATAAAGTAGCGAATTTAAGAATCTTCAGTGATGAAAATGATAAAATGAATTTGAACATTCAACAAGTTCAACAGGACATTTTAAGTGTTTCACAGTTTACCTTATGTGCGTCCACCAAGAAAGGGCATCGGCCCAGCTTTGATGGTGCGATGCCACCTGGGGAAGCACAAGTTCTGTATGACACATTCAATGAAGCGCTGCGTGCGCATGGCATGCGTGTCAAAACTGGTGTTTTTAAAGCCTACATGCAGGTTTTAATTAATAACGATGGACCATTGACGTTTCATCTTGAGATGGATTAGGAGGCAACATGGCAATATTAATGGATGGGAAAGCACTTTCCGATCAAGTGAAAGCAGCAATTCAAGCGGATGTTTTAAAAATTACAGAAACACGCAAACCAAAGTTAGCGGTTGTGTTGGTGGGAGATGATCCTGCCTCGCAAATTTATGTGCAATCCAAGATTAAAGCGTGTCAACAGGTTGGGATTGAATCAGTGGCGAAAGTGTTTGACGCTGACATTACTCAAATCGAGCTGTTGGTGGCTTTAAAACGTTTGAATCAAGACACCACCGTCGATGGGATTTTGGTGCAACTGCCATTACCAAAACATCTTGATGAACAAGAGGTCATGCTTAACATCAGTCCGGAAAAAGATGTTGATGGATTTCATCCGCTTAATGTCGGGCGTTTGCATTTAAGGCAAGCTACTTTTGTGCCCGCAACCCCGAAGGGGATTATAGCACTTATCAAGGCCTATAATATTGATTTAGAAGGTAAGGATGTGCTGGTGATTGGACGTTCAAACTTGGTGGGTCGCCCAATTGCGCAACTCTTGTTGAATGAAAACGCAACAGTGACAATCGCCCATTCACGCACGCAAGACTTAAAACAACTCACAAAGGCAGCGGATGTGATTGTGGCAGCTGCGGGTGTCATGCATCTAATTCAACCGGACACCATCAAAGCAGGCGTGGTGTTGATTGATGTTGGGATTCACCGTGATAGTAATGGCAAGCTAACAGGTGATGTTGCGCCATCATGTTATGAGAAAGCGTCGTATTACACACCGGTTCCAAAAGGTGTGGGACCGATGACGATTGCCATGTTATTAAAAAACACGATGCAGGCGTACCAAAGGCAGGTGAAACAGCATGAAGTATAAATTACACGACATCGTTCAACTTAAGAAAAATCATCCCTGTCGTAAATCAGAACATTGGGAAATTGTGCGCATGGGTGTGGATATTAAAGTGAAATGTTTAGGGTGCGGTGCGGTGATTATGTTCGAGCGGCCGGATTTTGAGAAACGTTTAAAGAAAATCATTGAGCCGGCACCGGAACCAGAGACCGTTAGTAATAAATAAAAGATAGAAGGTGAGACTATGGCTTTAACAGCTGGTATTATCGGACTACCAAACATTGGTAAGTCGACCTTGTTTAATGCGATTACAAACTCCACGATTGAAGTGGCGAATTATCCATTTGCGACCATTTCACCCAATGTTGGGGTTGTGGTTGTTCCCGATGAGCGCCTTTATCAATTAGGAGCCATTTTTCCAGATAAAAGACAAATTCCGACGACTTTTGAGTTTATTGACATTGCGGGCTTGGTGCAAGGGGCATCCACAGGCGAAGGCTTGGGTAATCAATTCTTGTCACACATTCGTGAAGTCGACGCGATTGTGCATGTCGTGCGCTGTTTTGATGATGAAAACATCATCCATGTTGAGGCAAGCGTGGATCCCATCCGTGATGTGGAAATTGTGGAGCTTGAATTAGCCTTAGCAGACTTAGCGATTATAGAAAATCGCATGGAGCGGCTCGCGCGGCGACTTAAGGTAAAAGATAAAGATGCCTTGTATGAAATTAAGTTGTTAGAAAAGTGCAAAACAACCTTAGAAAATGGCGATTTAATCAGTTCGTTGGCTTTTGATGAACTTCAAAAACGGACTCTTAAAAGTTTTCATTTGCTGACGGATAAGCCGGTTATTTATGTGGCCAACATGGATTTTGATGAGATTAGCGATCCTCAAAGCAACGCGTATTATAATAAGTTAGTTGAATATGCGCAAACGCGACAAGCGAAGGTGGTCCCAATTTGTGCCAAACTGGAAGAGGAATTAGCGAGTGAAGATAAAAAACAACGCATGGAGTTACTCAGCGAATTATCGATTTTGAATTCTGGTTTGGACCAAATTATTATTTCAACTTATGAATTACTAGACCTTGGAACCTTCTTTACTGTGGGCGATAAAGAAGTGCAGGCTTGGACCTTCACCCATGGTATGAAAGCACCCGCATGCGGTGGTATAATTCACACAGACTTTGAACGGGGTTTCATTCGGGTGGAAGCTTATTCACTTTATGATATTGTGCAATATCAAAGCGAGCAAGTGCTTAAAGAAGCAGGGAAACTGCGCGTTGAAGGAAAGCAATACCGTGTTCAAGACGGGGATGTGCTTTATTTTCGTTTCAATGTCTAGGTGACTATCGCATTTATGCTGTGATTTATGATAAAATGGCCGTGAGGAGGAAGGACTATGAAAATAGTAATGGCGATTGTATCCAACGATGACAGCTCGAGTGTTTCAGCTGCATTAACAAAAGAAAATTTCTCGGTGACCCGCCTTGCGACAACGGGAGGCTTTCTACGTTCTGGAAACACAACAATCATTGTCGGTACCGATGATGAAAAGGTAGAAAAAGTAATCGAAATAATTGGAAATGAAAGCAAACGACGGACGG
>JAAZGU010000021.1 GCA_012511085.1 Erysipelothrix sp.
CCGCAGTTTTCGCACCGCGTAAACCAACTTCTTCTTGCACGGTACCAACACCGACCACGGTGGCCTTGGTTTTAACGTCTTTTAAATTACGCATGATTTGCGCAACGATTAAAGCACCGACACGGTTGTCCCAGGCTTTCGCAGCGATGTAGTTTGGATCAGCTAAGGTCACAAACTCAGAACGCGGGGTAATCATATCCCCAATTTGAATGCCTAAATCCAAAACCGCTTGTTTGTTATCAACTCCGACATCCACGAACACATCCTTTAAATCCATGACTTGTTTGCGAACTTCAGGTTTCATGCCATGTGGGGCCTGCGAACCAACCACACCCACGTATTTCTGTTCACTTTCAGTTGTGATTGTAACCAACGATCCTAAAAGCACATGCGGCCACCAGCCACCCACAGGATGCAAGTATAGATAACCATCGACATCGATGTTTTTAACTAAAAAGCCTATCTCATCGATGTGACCGGCAAACATTAAGGTTAAATCCTCACTGCCTTTTTTATAAAAAGCAATCGAACCCAAATTATCGTAATCAACTTCATCGACACTGTCTTCAACGTATTGACGCATGACGCGTGATACTGCTTTTTCATTGGCGGCAATGCCATCCGCTTGCACAAAGGCTTCCACCATTTCGATGTCTAAGACATCATCCCAAAAATGTTTACTCATATTTTCTCCTTTAATATTGTTCATCTTGACGTTGATGATTCATTTTATTTTTCATTAAATAATGTTCAGTAATCGTTTGCGCATCAAAACCGAGCTTGGCCCCTAAAGCCAAGTACAAGGAAAAAGCGTGTTGGTATTGGTGCTTGGTGAAATCATCCTTCAAAGTCATGATTGCTTGCACAAACGCAATAAAATAATCCGTCAGGTGCTCATATTCAACCTGCTTTTGTTCAATCACATCAAAAGGACTGCCCAAATCAATCCCCAGTGACAACAAAAAATGAATCCCATCCACGTACTCTTGTCCAATCACATCACTGGCGCTGGCGGGTTTTAAACTCCAAAACTTAAAACAGCGAGTTTCATTGGCGAGTTCTGCCAATTCCACCAACAAGGCCAACATGCGATCACGATGTGTCGCAAGGCGACTCGTTCCATGTGTTTTAAAAATCCGATCATCCAATTGCGTTTGAATAGGATACAAATCTTTAATGTTTAACTTCATCATCATCAACCTCACTATGAGTTCTATCATATCAAATCCAGCTTAATTTTTAAATGGAAAATCCTAAACCAAACCATCTTTTTTGACGCCTCAATTACCTTAAAAGCATAATCATAGCACCGAAGCTGGGAGTGGTTCATAATAAATAAGAGATTCAATCTCACTTTTTAAGGAGGAAACATGAACACACTTTACACACTTTTAGTGCTTGGTGTCGCGGCCCTGATTTTAGGTGGTCTCATCATGATGCAACACAAATACGTCAGTTTCACAAAACGTGTTTTAGTTGCCTTGGTGGTCGGGATTATCTTTGGTGCCGCACTCCAATTACTGTTTGAAAATAACGCAGAAATCATTACCAACGCCAACACCTGGATTGGTATTGTTGGCAATGGCTACGTGCGCTTGCTTAACATGATTGTGATTCCGCTTGTGTTTGTCGCAATCACAACATCGATTGTCAATCAAGACAGCGGATCTTTAAGAAAAAGCGCCGCATCCATTATTATTGTCTTGCTTTTAACGACGGCCATCGCAGCCGGCATTGGTGCCGGCGTGGCCAGTGCCTTTAAGTTAAGTTCCAAAGATCTGCTTGCCGGGCAAGTGGAAACAAGCCGTGGAGAAGCCTTGGAACAAACCTTAGAAAGCTTTAAAGCGCGGCCCATCCCGCAACAAATTACCGAAATTATTCCCCGCAACGCCTTCTATGCGATGACGGGCCAAGAATCATCCTCAACCCTATCGGTTGTCTTTTTCGCAACCTTCATTGGGATTGCGGTGCTTGGAGTCCGAAAAAAGAAACCGGACAGTGCGCAAGCCTTTACGGACTTGCTCAACACCTTGCATGATGTCGTCATGCGCATGGTGACGCTCACCTTACGCTTGACACCCTATGGCATCTTTGCCCTTATTTCACGGTTTGTCTCGACGTCCAATTTCAGTGAAATCCTACGCCTCATTGAGTTTTTAGGAGCATCTTACCTAGCGATTGCGCTCATGTTTGTCGTGCACATGATCATCTTGACCCTTTACAAACTCAATCCTTTCACTTATTTGAAAAAGGCAAGCGCACCCTTAACCTTTGCGTTTTCATCACGCTCCAGTGCCGGGACCTTGCCCCTCAATGTGGAAACCCAAATTGATAAGCTCGGTGTTGCACCCGGGATTGCGAACCTATCGGCATCCATGGGCGTCAGCATCGGCCAAAACGGTTGTGCTGGTATTTACCCGGCCATGCTTGCGATTATGATTGCGACCGGTCTCGGTCTTGAAATCAACGCCATCTTTATTATTAAATTAATCATCATCACGGCCATCTCTTCCTTTGGGATTGCGGGCGTTGGTGGTGGCGCCACCTTTGCGGCCTTGACCGTGCTCTCTTCCATGGGACTTCCAGTGGCCCTGGTTGGTTTGCTGATTGC
>JAAZGU010000201.1 GCA_012511085.1 Erysipelothrix sp.
ATACAACAAATAACCGACCGCTGTAAAGAGTAAGAAGACAAACACGTTGCCGAAGGTTAAACCATGAAACAAACCTTCCACGATTGTGGTCGGGTAATTAACTTTATTAAGCAGGAAACCGAAGATGCCGGTCGCTATAATAAAGCCAAACTGGGCCAAGCCACCAATCGCATTTGCGAACACTTTCCCAATAATCAACGTGGCGGGTTTGGTGGAAGTGATTAAAATTTCCATGGTGCGGTTGTCTTTTTCGCGTGCAACTGAGGTTGCGACAAAGGAACCGTACATGATAACGAGCATGTAAATCGCAAACATCAAAAAGAAGCTGATGAAAATGTTGCTGGTGGCGTTTTTACCTAAGATGGTTTCTTTGGTCGTGATTTCCACGTTAAAAGCATCGTAGACTTTTTCCACATCCAAATCATATTCAATAAGCTTTTGATTGGTTGCGTTTGTTTTTAAGATTGAGATAATAATATGATCATGGTATAAATCCCAGGATCGGTCCAAGACAATGTTTTCAAATGACGTTGGACTATCAATTACAAAGCCATTGATGATGTCGCCATTTTCAATGTCTTTTTTTAATTCGTTTTGATTGTTGTAGATGGTCGCCCCTAAGCTCACAAATTGCTCATCACTTACATCTTGGGTTAACATCAAAATTCCCACATCCTTAAGGGGCAGCTCCGCGGATATGATGTCATCGCCATCGGGTTGCTCATCGCCGGTGAATTGCTTGTAAAGTTTCATGCCGGTTGGAATTGTAGTCACCGCAAATAAAATAAAGGCAAATAAAAGGGTGGTGATGATGACGGAGCGTTTGCGTAAGATGCTCTTGAGTTCAAAGAGAAAAACATGACTAATTTGCTTCATCGTGCTCCCTCACTTTCATAATAAAGATTTCATTCAAACTTGGATAGTAAGGCATGAACAATTCGACTTCCATACCCACCTGCATGATGCTTTGTAACAGCATCGTCGTGTTGACATGATCTTTCACTTCACAGATGTAGGATTCTTTATCTTGTGTGCATGCGATGACTTCATCAAGCCTGTTCATGCGTTGGTAAAATTCAGTATCACTCACATCTTTGACACGCAAGCGATATTTGTGCGCACCAAAACTTTGTTTGATGGTGTTAAGATTGCCCTTTAAGATGATACGACCTTGATCAATTAAGGTGATTTCATCACAAAACTCTTCCACCATGCTCATTTGGTGGGAACTGAAAATCACAATTTTATTTTTTTGAATTTCATCATTGATAATGTCTTTTAAAATTTGTGCATTGAGCGGGTCCAAGCCACTGAAAGGTTCATCCAAGACAATGATGTCAGGATTATGCAGCAAGGCTTGGGCAATTTGAATTTTTTGTTGGTTACCCTTGGAGAGTGTTTCTAATTTTTGTTTACGCGTTTCGTAAAGGTCAAAACGTTGCAGCCACGCATCAACGCTTGCTTCCGCAGCTTTGCTGGTGAGGCCTTTTAATTTTCCAAAATAACGCAATTGTTCTGCAATTGGTTCTTTATTGTATAAACCGCGTTCTTCGGGTAGGTAGCCGACTTTCACGGCGTGGGGATCAA
>JAAZGU010000202.1 GCA_012511085.1 Erysipelothrix sp.
ATTGGTTGATGATTGATGCGGAAGCGATCGTTATGCGTGATTAAAAATGGGGATGTGTACAAGCCGACCTTGTAATTGGCAAGTTCTAAAGTTGTCGCCACGTAGTTGCTGACGGAACCCTTTCCATTAGTACCCGCAACATGGACCACCTTAAGTTGCAGCTGTGGATTACCTAAATCTGCAACGCATTGTTTGAAATGACGCAAGCCGAATCGACTGCTTGATGTGCGTTGATGCAAAGTGGCAAGTGCCTCATCTAAATTTGTAAATGGTTTCATTGAATCCTCCAATCAATCGCGGTTCGCTTATGTTTAATAAGAAAGTCATTGGTTCGACTAAAGGGGCGACTCTCAAAAAAGCCATAGTGTGCTGAAAATGGGGATGGATGCGCACTGTAAATGATATGGTGCCTTGGATTTGTAATCAAAGGCATCTTTGCCTGTGCGTTTTTACCCCAAAAAATAAAGACCATGGGTTGATTTTGATTGTTTAAAAGCGCAATCACATGATCACTGAAGGTTTCCCAACCCTTGTTTTGATGGCTGTTTGGTTTGCTGTGTTCAACGGTTAACACCGCATTCAACAACAATACCCCTTGTTGTGCCCAAGGAACCAGGCAACCTGAAGTTGGCATCGCCACCTTGCAGTCATTGACCAATTCCTTGTAGATGTTACGTAAACTTGGCGGCAAGGCGACCCGGGGGCGCACTGAAAAGCTTAAGCCATGCGCTTGGTTGGGCTGATGATAAGGGTCTTGCCCCAGTATCACAACTTTTGTGGCTTCGATACCGAAATATGAAAACGCAGAAAACACTTCCCGCTTCTGTGGAAAAATTGTTTTTGTTGCGTATTGTTCTTTTAAAAAAGCAGATAACTCCTGAAAATACGGTTGTTCGAATTCAGATTTTAAGAACGCATCCCAACTGTTGTTTACCATGTTGCACCTCATTGATTGTTTTGATGATACCAAGCATCGTACAACTCAACCAGTTGCGCTTGGCCTTGTTCGATGGTTAATTCCTCGCTATGAATTTGTTGAATCACATCAAACAAATTACCTTGTAAATAAAAGTCCCAACCTAAAATATGTGGATTGTTGGCAAGCGCCACCAAAGGCTCAATGACGCTGTATGAATACGCCAGTGATTTTTCATATTGCTTGGTATCCATGGTTAATTGTTCAAATTCATCATGGGCAATGACAAGATTAAATTCACCATCATCCAACAACACCTGCACGCCCTCTAACTTGTGCAAGACAGATACCACCGCATGACTTAACGAGGGATAGGGATTCGCTTTAATCACAAGCCCGTCAACCTTCACAAGCGGTGTTAAATTATTTGATTCATGATCAGGAAAGGCACTGTAACTGTATTCTTGGTTTTTTAGCTCTGAAATTGCATCCCAGTCCACCCACATCGAGGCTAAGGATAAAAGCGTTTCGTTGTTGATGAGAGCATTTTCATAATTCCATGTTTGTTCCAAAGAACGATTGAAGTACCAATCCGTGCTAAAAAGCTGATCGACAAACACGAGTGAATTGAAAAAATCAAGGGATAAAAATCCCGGATCTTCAATGTCATCATCGGCAAACATTTGCCAACCACCAGCCGTTAAAAACGGATAAAATTGCCATGGTTCCCGCACGTTGAAAGGAAAAATACTGTTTAGTTTTTTAAGAGGTTTTTCCTGATGCCAAGCGTCGGTTAAATCCATGATGGCTTGCCAGTTATTCAATTCGATCAAACGATTTTTCTCATCAACACGTTCCACATCAAAATCGAGTTGCTCCAACAAGGTTTTATTATACATAAACAACAAGCCTTCATACGTGGTTGGTAAAAAGACATGTTTGACTTGGTTGATGGTTTCACTTAAATGGTCAATGCCCAAACTTGAACGATTATTGACAAAGCTTTCATCAACAACCATCAAATGATCAATCATCATCGCTGCTTCGGCTTGCTGAATGTAAAACACATCGACATCCAGCTCATGCACGGCGTCCCAGGCTTTGATTTGTGGATTGACTTCCACCAGCAATGTAAATTGGGATGCTTCCGCAACAACATTTTTAATCTCACGCAATAAATACGCCTTTTGGGCTGCACTTTTTACATAGATTGTAAGCTCTGCATCATCCTCAACGAGGTAGCGTTCACTTTCATCATCAAAACACACAACCTTACCATTGGGTGTGCATGGCTTTTGTTTGTTATAAAGTGTGATGACAAAGGCACCAATGAGTGCAAGTGCCACAATGATTAAAATCGTTTTCTTTTTCATTTTATCTTTAATAGCTCATTTATCGTATCAAATCATGTCCACCCTTGCAACTAAAAAAGAACTTGATTAATCAAGTTCTTCAGACTGTTGACAAAGTAGATAAAAATAAAAACACTTTAATAAGTCATAGTAACTGTGATAAAATAAGTTTGGACGAGATCTCTATTAACCTAAAAATCTCGTCTTTTAAATTGCGAAAAATGGTATAATTATATCAGGTTAATAG
>JAAZGU010000203.1 GCA_012511085.1 Erysipelothrix sp.
AATTGCGAAATTTTTAAAGGTGCCGATCGCACAGGTCGAAACCCATAAAGTACGCCCCCTAATTTTAGGGGTCCCGATTAAGGAGCTTGCCCGGGATGAGTAAACATATCAACACCCTCATTGTTGGTGGTGGCATCAGTGGTTTATCAATTGCTTATCATCTTGCCAGCGCTGGTGTCAAAGACATCCTGGTACTTGATCAAGGTTACTTCGCCAACGGAGCAACCGGTCGCTGTGGAGCCGGTGTGCGCCAACAATGGGCAACCAAACAAAACTGCCTGCTGGCTAAAGCAAGCATGACCTTCTTTGAACAAGCAACTGAGATTTTAAAATATGAAGACATGGAACTGAGACAAGGCGGTTACTTAATTGTTGCGACGACACCCAGTGAGGTCGCACAATTTAAAAAGAACGTGAAACTCCAAAATTCACTTGGCATCCCCAGTGAGTTCATCGATAAAGAAAAAGCCTTGCAGATTGTGCCACACTTAAATCCGGATGCGTTTTTAAGTGCCACTTTCAATCAAAGCGATGGTCATCTCAACCCCTTTAAAACAAGCGAAGCCTTTTATTTGGCGGCCAAGCGCAAAGGTGTGACCTTCAACTTTTATGAAGCCGTGCTCGCCATAAAAAAAGAAGACGGTGCGTTCGTTGTGACAACCAATAAAGATGTGTATCATGCACAAAAGGTTGTTAACGCCGCCGGTGGCTATGCCTATGAAATTGGTGCCATGGTCGGTTGTGAACTGCCTGTCTATTCTGAGAATCATCAAATCCTCGCAACTGAACCTGTGGAACATTTTCAAGATCCGATGGTCATGTCTTTTTCCAAAAACATTTACTGTCAACAAGTCCCCCACGGAGCCTTCCTAATTGGTCGTTCAGACCCGCATGTCCCGCGCGGTCATGATGTTGGCTCAACGCCTGAATTTTTACGGGCCATGAGCAAAACAGTCATGGACTTGTTACCCAAAATTGGCAAACTGCGTGTGGTTCGCAGTTGGGGTGGCTCCTACAACATGTCCCCGGATGCCCAACCGATTCTCGGGGCCACCGAAGTTGATAACTTTTACGTGGCCTGTGGCTTCAGTGGCCATGGCTTTATGTTGGCTCCTATGGTTGGTTTATTGGTGAGTGAAATCATCACAAACAAACCGCCTTCCATGGATATTGACTTTTTATCATTAAAACGGTTTGAAGACATTGAATCAATCAAGATTGAACAATCCGTTGTTTAAATATAAAGAAAGGAATTGATTATGGCTATTTATACTTACAAAACAGAGCCCATTTTAAATTATAGTGACCTGCAAAACATTGAGAATTATCAAAAAGCATTAGCGCAGGTCCAGAAAGCGTGTGGGGCCCATTATGATTTAATCATCAATGGCAAGCGCGTGGGCACCGAAAGGACCTACACATCTTACAATCCCAGCAGGCACCAACACGTGGTTGGTACCATTTCCCAAGCTTCGATTAAAGAAGCGGATTTGGCGATGGAAATCGCGCTGGAACGCTTTCAATCTTGGAGTCAAACCCCCGCCAGTGTGCGTGCAGATGTGCTTTTCAAAGCTGCCAATATTATTCGTAAACGCCGCTTTGAATTCAATGCCTGGTTAACGATTGAAGCTGGAAAACCTTGGGTGGAAGCGGACGCTGATGTCGCGGAAGCCATTGATTTTCTAGAATATTACGGCCGCCAAATGCTAGCGTTGGAACGTGTCGATGATCAAGTATTAAGTCGTCGCAATGTAGAACGCAACGAGTATCGCTACATCCCCTTAGGTGTTGGCATCATCATTAGCCCCTGGAACTTTCCATTAGCGATTTTAGCAGGCATGACCACGGCCGCGATTGTCGCCGGTAACACCGCCATCATTAAACCCGCAAGCACCACGCAAGTGATTGCTTACAAGTTTGTGGAAGTTTTGGAAGCGGCGGGCTTACCCAAAGGTGTCGTAAGTTTCTTACCGGGGCGTGGTTCTGAAATTGGTGAATACTTAGTGAATCATCCTAAAACACGGTTTGTGTCCTTCACCGGTAGTAAAGCAGTCGGCGTTAACATTTATGAAAAAGCCGCCAAAGTACAACCGGGTCAAATTTGGCTCAAACGCGTGATTGCGGAAATGGGCGGCAAAGATGCGATTGTCGTTGACAAGGATGCCGATCTTGATTTAGCAGCCGAAAGCATCGTCACGTCTGCCTTTGGTTTCAGTGGCCAAAAATGCAGCGCCTGTTCGCGGGCCATCATTGTTGCGGATGTTTACGATGAAGTCATCGCGAAAGTAAAAAAACTCACCCTTGATATTCAATTGGGTGATGTTTCCGATATCGCAAACGGCATGGGCCCTGTCAATGATGCGGCTGCCTTTGAAAAGATAACTTCTTATTTTGAAGTCGGCAACAAAGAAGGCAAACTCCTCTTGGGAGGTAAAGCCGATGCCACAAATGGTTACTTTATTGAACCGACCATTTACGTGGACGTTGATCCGCAGGCACGCATCATGCAGGAAGAAATCTTTGGCCCGATCTTAGCGGTTTGCAAGGCGCGTGACTTTGATGATGCCTTGGCAATTGCCAACAACACCGAATATGGATTAACCGGTTCCATCATCAGCAACAACCGCAAAAACCTGGAAAAAGCACGAACGCATTTCCATGTTGGGAACATGTACCTCAACCGTAAATGCACGGGTGCCATTGTTGGTTATCAACCCTTTGGTGGCTTCAACATGAGTGGTACCGATTCCAAAGCCGGTGGTCCCGATTACTTACTCTTGCACATGCAGGGGCAATCCATTACTGAACAATTTTAAAAGGCATGCGCATGCCTTTTATTTTTCAATGACTTGGATGCCCACGCATCCTTTGCCAGTGTGACTCATGATGACCGCCACC
>JAAZGU010000204.1 GCA_012511085.1 Erysipelothrix sp.
GTTCTTGGACTGAGCCGGAAAATGACTTTTTTCTGCTAATCGATTTAACGCTTGAAAATGAAGGAAAAGAAGATTTAGCTGTTTCGTCGATTATAAGTTTTGAGCTCAAGGATTCTGAAGGTAATAAAGGAAGGTATGCCTTTTTATTAAAATCAATTAAGAGTCAGCTCGATGGAACGGTTATGCCAGGTGACAAGCTAAAAGGTCAAATTGCTTTTGATGTTCTCGAAGATAACGCCTACAGTTTTTATTTTATTGATAGTTTATTAGATAGTCCGATTAAATTTGAGTTCACAAGTCAAGACATTAACTAATTAATTGAATTAAGATCAAGTTTAACCACAAGATAAATTGTGAGAAAGTAAAGATCGATGTTTTTGTAGTGAATTATTTATTGTTGAAATAGGAACTTAACGTAACATTTTGTGAGTTTGGCATGAAAGTCCTTTATTCTAAGCATGGATTTTGTCATAATAGAGCTATGATGTACATCGATTATATTTATCCGCATCAAACACAAGCTATGAAACAGTTAACTGCGTTTTTAGAAGCGCAGAATTTAGCGTTTGAACCGATTGATGTCGCGATCGTACTGAAAGAAAAAGATAAAATAATTGGATCTTGTTGTAGGCTTGGGAATGTAATTAAGATGGTGGCTATTGATCCAAAACATCAATCCATGAATTTATTGGATCAATTAATGAGTGCCATGCAAGTGCATTTGTTTGATGCAGGTTACACCAACAGTTTTATTTACAGTCCGACTCATAATCGTGACATCTTTCGTGTTTACCATTATCAAGAAATTATGCAGGTGCAACAGGTGAGTTTACTTGAACAAGGTCAACCCGTTATCCATGAAGTTATCAACGACTTAATTAAACGTTACAATCCACATTTAATCGAAAGTGGGGCGTTGGTTATCAACGGCAATCCTTTTACGTTAGGCCATCAATATTTAATCGAAACAGCTGCTGCGCAAGTGCAGCAATTGTTGGTGTTTGTGGTTGAAGAAGACGTGTCTTTTTTTGATTTTAAAACACGCATGGATTTGATTGAAGCGGGGACATCACATCTTGATAATGTAGTGGTGTTGCCATCAAGTCAATACATCATCTCGCAAACAACCTTTCCCAATTACTTTTTACGCAACCTTGATGATCATTTTAAGCTATTTGCTTTGTTTGATGCGCATTTGTTTGGACGTTATTTTTCACAGCTCAACATCACCAAACGCTTTGTGGGTGAAGAACCCTTGGATCTGATGACTCATGCTTACAATCAAACCTTACTGGCGGTGCTACCTGAGTATAAAATGCAGGTCGAGGTTGTGCCACGTAAGCACAACGAACTGGGAGTCATCAGTGCTTCCAAAGTGCGAGAATTGTTGAAGCGTGGCGACTATGAAACGTTAAAATCGTATGTACCACAAACAACCTTTGATTTCTTGAAAAACAATCCAAACTATGAACAAAAGGCAAAGGACTACGAGCGTGCCCACTAAGCTA
>JAAZGU010000205.1 GCA_012511085.1 Erysipelothrix sp.
AACAACGAAGGCTTTGCGATTTTAACACAACCCGCCCAATATCCCGTGGCCACAATCCATGATCGACAACCGGTCATGATTCCTAAAAAGCACATCATCAATTACCTCAACGGTGAACTTCCAGAAGCTCTGGATCACTATTATGAAGTTGATATGAAGGTTCATAGTAACTTCACGCAAACATCCTTGTTTTAACCAATTAAAAACCTATGTTCGACATAGGTTTTCTTATTATTCTTGTTTCACATCATCACCAAGCTGTTGGTGGCGCATAAGGCGCTTTTTTAATTTCTTAATCCGCAGCAGAGCAAAGAGATTTCCAAACAAACTTAGCACCAAAAGTCCCAAACCACCCAAAAGCACATAATCCATATCAAATGGTAAATCAAAATCAAACAACGTATTCTTATCCAAGTTTGCGGGTGTTAAAACGTATTGTGATGCATGGTCAAGGGTTAGCTTAACCGCTCCTTGGTTCTGTTCTAAATCAGCGTTCACCTTTTCAAAGCGATTTTTATCAGTATTGACATAGTACAAATTCAAAAGGTGTGAAGCATCAAAATATTGATCCAATTCAACCACAAACGTTGTAGGCTTTTCAAAATCCCCTTCATGAGCAAACTCCAATAACAATGCTTGTGCAAAGTTCATTTCTTGCATCATTTGATCAGGGATCGATTGCACACGCTTCACTTCTTTGTTGAAGGTGTTGATTAAATGAATGTCAGCAGGTTCCATCAGCCAATAACCAAGGATCCGGTTGCCCTCATAGATAAAGAAAGCAACAGGTTTTTGCTCAGCTTTTAATTTCTCTAACAAGGAGGCATCAAAATGCTCATTGCCATTGACTCGAACATTAAGTTGATTGGCATCAATGGTCTCCAAGCGTTCCACAAGCATATCGATGTTTAAGGGTGTCATTGTTTTTTCGCGATGCACCTTTAAAGTGTAAACTTTTTCTGTTTCATCTTCTGCGATTACAACGATTTCAAACGTGTTATCGCCAAGCTCCAATTCAAAATTTTCTGGTTTGATTAAGCCTGCTTTTTCATCTTCAACTTCAAGCAACACTTCCAATTCACGAACTTCATGGTCCACTTGCAGTTCATAATTTAAATTGCTTTTTAAAAAGTCAAACTCAAACCCTTCTATTTCAAATGTTTTAAGGTTGTTGTTGGTATTCAAAGAGCCGGCATAACCATCCGCATCACGCCGTACAACATTAATCAAATACGTACGCGTCACCATGTTTTCAGCAGTGACTTTTATCTCAAACTTGTTTGAGTATACATCCAATGCTTTTGTAATCGTTTCATTTTTCAAAGTTGCCTTAGCATCTTCTTTTTCCGCATCGATGGTTATTTCTTTAACGTCGTGATCGACAATGACTGTGTAGTTGGTTCGTTCTTTATCAAAGATTAAATTACCACTTGAAACTTTTAAAGATTTTAAGTAATTGTTTTTGGAACGATAATCATTCCTTACAATTCTTAATGTGTATGTTTTAGCTGCACCGTTTTCCGCAGTCACAACCAATCTTATGTTGTTGGTACCGTAAGCTAAATTAACTTTACCAACCCCTGAAACACGAGCTTTACGATCAGCCAAGGTTGCTCCTATTTGAATGGAGCTTTCATCAGTATTGCCTAAATTGTAGTTTAACGTGCTCGCTTTAAAGCCACTGACAATTTTACCATTTGCGGTAATTGTACTTAAGTTGTTATTCGATGATTTAGGCGCAACAAAACTAATAGTTCTTGAAGCACCCGTTGCTCCAATGCGATTTCCTGAAGCATCGCCTGCAATAATATTCGTAACTGAAATTGTTGTTTTCTTACCGGCAATAAAACTAGCAGTTGGTTTATATGTGATTTTAAGAAAATTGGTGTTGTTTGTTGCTGGTTGAAAAGCTAGAGCTGCATGAATCTTATTGTTGTTTCTTTTATTGCTGCTTCCAGTACCAGCAACAACGCTATAATTTATTATCTGTAAATTATTATCATTATTGACATCTACTTCTACACCACCAATTGCACTACTTGATCGTAGACCAATTGTTACTGTAAATTCATTGCTATTTGATATTTCTGTAACACTCGAAATAACAATCGATACAGATTGTGCTTTAACTTTAATCGGTAATCCTAATTGTAGTAGTAATGCTATGGTTACTAGTATCAGTTTCTTTTTCATAATTACTCCAATCCAACAATCTTACGTGATAGTTTAATCATATCTAATACATTAATCTCAGAATCGCCATTGACATCAGCGAGTCGTTTTTGCCTCTCACTAAAGTTCTCTAAACCAACAATATAGCGGCTTATTTTTATCATATCCAATACATTCAAGTCACCATCTTCATTCACATCACCCAGCAGACCATTTGTTTCAGGATCTGGTGGGTCTGTTACTGGTTTATCAAAATCAACACGTATTTCCACAACTTTATAAAGTGCAGGATTGGCTTTGCTGAGCACCAGAATTTGAGTTTTACCATTGTTTCTAGGGGTCATCAGACCTTCATCGTTGATGCTGACTACATAATTATTCAATGACACAAAACTTACATCTTTAGAGGTTGAAGTGGCAGGAATAAATTGAGTTGTAATAATTTCAACTTGATCGTGCGCGTTAATGTTAACGTTTGCCTTATTAATTTCAAATGTATCGGCCTTAACATAAACTACAAATTTGACACGTGCCTGTTCTTCTTCATCCTTTTTTATAACAATATCCGCACTTCCGGACTGTAGCGCAGTCACAAGACCGGTATTTGTGACGCTGATGATCGTTTCATCAGAAGATGCAAAGCTATAAGCTTCACCACTGACTTCAAGTTGGTGGGTTTTTGTTAATTGATTTAAAACGACAAATGGTTTTGGCGTGATTGTTTCTTGTTGTGATGCGGACACATTTAAATACACATGATGATCATCGTTGCTTAATAATGTAAAGGTCTTGTTATTGAGCTTGAAATTAAGATTAAGACCATCTTTACGTAATGGTGATTCATACTTGATTGGATACAAACCAACATTCGCAACACTTTCAATGTGAAGTGCATACAACCCTATATCAACGTCCTTAAGATCCATAGAACCTTTAAATCCCATAAAATTCGTTTTATAACGTAAATCTTGTGTTAGGGCTTGCGCATTATTATTAGAAACCGTCGATAAATTAAACGTTAATTTAGTATCTTTATCTTTAACTAGATGGATGCCATGCATCAGTTGGTTGACAGCAAGCACAGAAATTCCATCTTGATAGTGATAGCCTTCAATCTCAATTTTTCCATTTTCAAACTCAAGTTTTTCTGCTTTGGTGATGGAAGGCTTTGCAACAATCTGCATGTTCGCAACATTCGGCTGATGCATGAAATTTTTATTTTCATAGATAATCTTGACTGATTCATTCATCAAATAGCCAACACTGTTGTGCCAATTGTAAGGCACCAATTGGTTGGAGGTCGTTTTATAAGCAATTACTTGCGTGTTTTCAACCGGCATCGGCGACATGACTTCAATGAAGGTGTTATTTCCTTCTTTTTTAATGTTGGACATGATCATCACTTGATCATTTAAAGTTGTCCGTAATTTTGTTAATTCAGCGGTATCTGTGGTCGCTGTTTTCTTAATTGAGATGGGTGAATTGCGATTCACAACCACCAGTTGATATTGTCCATAATCTTTGAAACCATGAAAACGGTCAATTTTATAAGCATGCCCGGCTGCTTTGCTGCCCCAGTAAGGATCTGAAGCATATTTTGTATTAAAGCCATTGTCTTTGTTACCAAGCACTTGCCCAAAATAACGCCAGTTTTCAGTACTTAAATACCCTCTCAAATTACGTCCCATGTGTTCAGAAACACTTTGTGACACGCTTTCGAATAAATAGGCATCGGAAGGGTTCGCATCATGAGCACCCCATCCAAACAAGTTATTTTTATTCTTCGCGATTGAGCTTGTTCCATGACCACTTTCATGAATAGCCAAGGCATAAGTCAATAAACCATTCACACCATATGTGTTTTGAGCGTTGAAAAAGGCGTTGCCTTCCCGATACATGACACTGGCGCTTTTACTTTTGTAGCCCGCAGCTTGTTCTAAGTAAGCATCCAAGGCTTGCCCATCATAACTTGAAGATGTTCGCCACGGTAAATATTGATAATAATTAAAATAACGACCAACCTCATTATTTTCATCTAAAACAGGGTTTGTCATCTGCTTGTCATAATAATAGGTAATCATATCCCAACTGTAATAAGTCCCATTTTTCAACCAATCGGGTGCCATACCATAGGTGTAGGAACTAAACTTTCCATTGTGGGATCGGAATATATAATGCCGCAGCTCACGGACATGGTAAGTCGTATTGGTCTGCACGCGAAACTCACTCACGTTAGGCACGATTTGATGCGGTTGTGATTCATTTTTACTTTTATTGTAATACTCGTTATATGTTTGGCCGCCAAGTTGAATTGGCCAGTCTTTTTCAATGTAAATGTAAGGGACAAGGTCGACTTGAATCAGCCGCGTGTACCCGATAAAGCCAGAGGTTTGGATTTTTATGGTCCCAGAACCATCGCTCGGATCGTAACTGGTAGTTTCATAATAAGCCATATCATAATGAGCAGGAATGTAGGTTGTATCACCGGTACGATTTGAATTACGCCAAATATCCATGGTCGATAAATTGCTTGTTCCAGATCCCCAGCGCTGTGTGTAGGAATACGCAACCGCGCGTGATGCTGCAATAATTTTAAGTGGAGAACGTGAAGCGCGGTGCGTAACAATTAAATTCGCATGATTAAAACTATTATTTTTAAGGGCATTATTGGCTTCAACAAACGTGCCAAAACAGCCAAGCACAGTTTGACTTTGATCATCATTAATGTTTGCTAACACATAATCATCCGCTTGGCATTTTGTGTTAGCCGACACTTTTAAATTGAAAATAGAATGAGGCAACATGGTTATTACCAGGCCTAAAGCAAGCAGCCATTTGATTTGTTTCATAATTACTCAACCTTGATGGTTAACCACTCATCATAAACATTCAGTTTAATTTTTATTTCTTTTGGTTCATTTAAAACATCGGAACCTGAAGGCGCATACACATCAAAAAACAAGAAGCCTGAACCTTCAATAATGATTGGCTTTTTGAAAAGATTGTCGAATTGAAACACTTCAATATCTTCACCAAAAGCCTGGGCATTTTGATTATCTTTTGGAATCGATAAATGCGCATCATCAATTAAAATGGCCTGTAAGCCAAGGGCTTTAACATCCAACAAAACTCCAAGTATGCGCGCGGTGGATGGAAAGATAACTTCTTCTGAAGTGCCGTCCGCTTTTTTCCGTGTGATTTCAGTAGCGCTAATTTCACTGACGCTGATAACCTTCACATCAAAGGAATCCTCCTCAACAAAGTGTTCAAGATATTGGTTTTCATCTTCATCAACTAATTTAATAATCTCCCCTTGATTGTTCGTAAGGTCAAAGAGCACCGATATTTCCTGCTCCCCTTTAAAAAACACAGTTAAAGTATCTGAACCGTTTTTTCTTAAAGGAA
>JAAZGU010000206.1 GCA_012511085.1 Erysipelothrix sp.
AGCGATGTGCTGCGCAGCACCATGTTGTTGCGTGATGATGTGCTCATCAAACGCCATCCTTTATATAATGTGATGGCGATTGGTAAGTATGCGCGCTTTGTGACACGTAAAATTCCTCTTAATTTCCCAAACGGTCCTCACAGTCCCATGCAGTCAAGCGCTGACTTGAAAGGTCATGTGCTCGTCCTTAATGAAGTGGGCCAAAATAGTTATCCTTTACGGTATGGTTTGGTTGATGATTTAAGCCCGGTGTATGTGAGTGGAGGCGTCAGTATTGAACATGGGGTCGCCTATTGGCAAAAGTTTTTAGATCATAAAGTATCGCACCAACAATTACATGATGTCTTTGATGAAATGCAAGTCCAAACGGATTATGTGGAGTTGGGTGAAAACAAGCTATGGTTGTTACCGATTGAAAAGCTAAGTGTGTCGCAAGCATGAAGCTTGTGATAAGACAGGGCAAACAAGCCTTTGATGATGCGATGGCTTTACGCCAGGAAGTGTTTGTGGACGAACAAGGATTTGTGGATGAATTCGATGCCTTTGATGCCATTGCATATCATGTGACTTTATATAAGGAAGCTGTGTGTGTCGGTGTTGGGCGTGTGTATCAAGATTCTGATGGTAGCTTCCATTTGGGTCGGATTGCGATAAAAAAAGAGGAGCGCCATAAAGGCTACGGGCGCATCATCATGGATGAGCTTGAACAACTTGCACGTCGTCAGGGTGCAAAAAAGCTTGCCCTATCGAGTCAAGTGCAAGCCTTAAAATTTTATGAACGTTGCGGGTATCAAGCGGTTGGTCCCCGACATATGGAGCAACACTGCCCGCATCAAAACATGATTAAGCTTCTTGATTAAAAGCATCAGGAAGTTTTTTAATGATTAAATCGACAATCTCAGACAAGTATTGGGCGTCAACATCATCGAAGCGTGCAAAGATTGGGGCATCCACATCCAACACACCGATGGCATGACCATTCACAACCATGGGGATTACAATTTCAGAACGTGAAGCGTGATCACAAACAATGTGGCCAGGAAAGTCCAAGACGTTGGGGACATTGATGACTTGTTGATCTTGCATCGCTTTGCCACATACCCCTTTATATAAAGGAATGCGTGAGCAGGCAACTTTACCTTGAAAAGGACCTAGGACAAGATCGTCGCCTTTTTTTAAATAGAAACCAACCCAGTTAAGTTTGTCGATATGTTCAAACAACAAGGCTGAAACATTCGCAAGATTTGCGATTAAATCGCCTTCTGAATCAAGCAGTGCATCGACTAATGCAACGAGGTTTTGATAGCTCTTTATTTTAGGTGTCATCTTAATGTACTTTCCTTTACTATTGATGCTTCTATGATACACTATATTCGTGAACAGGGGAGCGATAAGCTGAGAAAATAACCCTTATCACCTGATCTAGATAAAACTAGCGTAGGGAGTTCCAGATTTCCTTACGCCTCATCATGGAGGTGTTTTTTTATGAGTAATCGAGATTTAGTAAAGATGGCATTTTATTTAGCCTTGTTTGCGTTGTTGGATTACATCGCAACCACATCCGGTATTTTACAAATGCCCAACGGTGGTTCAATTGGGATTGCGACCATCACCTTGGTTGTCGCAAGTTATGATTTGGGATTTAAAAAAGCCTTGTTGTTGACGCAGTTGTCTATCATCATTCAAACAACCCTGTCCGGGGTTCCGTTTTTTGTAAGTTGGCTCCAGTTTATCCTGGACTATGTCTTGGCCTTTGGCGTTTACGCCTTGGCGGCCAATGTCTTTACAACAAAACTTAAAGGCTTTTACATGTCCTGGGGACTTGTGATCGCGAATATCTTACGGTTTGTTTTTCATGTTTTAAGCGGCATTTATTTTTGGGAAGTGCCACTGATCCCATCCATTATATATAATGGGCCGTACATGCTAGCGACTTTAATCATTACTTTTATTGTTGTGGGGCTGATGTTGCCACGTTTGCATTTGCAAGATTAAGATAAATAAAAGTATAATA
>JAAZGU010000022.1 GCA_012511085.1 Erysipelothrix sp.
CCATCCTTCACATTTTCAAAGTAAACATCGTAACCATAACTGGTCGCCACTTTCTTCACAATCGCAAGCCCCAAACCAAATTGACCATCCTCGCCTTTTTGATAGGCATCAAAAATGGTGTGCATGGCATCCTGGGTGATGTTAGCGCCATCGTTATAAACCATTAACTTTTGATTTTGACAGGTGATTTCCACAACTGAAGTCGCATAACGCAAGGCATTATCCACGAGGTTTTCAACCACGACCCGCCATGACTCCTCCAACCCCACAAACTCACAATCACCGATGCTCGTTTTAATTTCGATGTTAGGCCGAATCACCTTCAACGATAAAATCGCACTTTCAATAACCTGCTTCATCGGCGCATACATGCCCTCGCTTTGGGTGGACGCCAAATAACCAACTCGATTCAATAACAACAAATTCTGAACTTTCTTATCCAAACGATTCACATGTTCCAAAATCACATCCACACTCTTGCTTAAGGTCTCGTAAGGATAAACACCATCTTTGATGCTCTCGGAATAGGAACGAATCGTTGCGATTGGTGTTTTCAAATCATGAGAAATATTTTGTATTAATTCATCTTTTTGTTTGTTGGAACGCTCAATCTCTTCGTTCATCTCCACCAGTGCATAGGCCAACTCGCCAATTTCATCGTGACGATCCAGCTTTAAAGTCGCTGGCTCTTTGTTTTTAATCTTTTCGATGTAGCTGCGAATTTGATTGAGAGGGTGAATGATATACGCAACCCACACCATCAACAAGAGAAACAAGACTCCGGTCACAATCACTAAAATATTAACGGTACTGTTTAATAAAGTGCCCTTAAACTCATCACGATAAACGTTGGAAATGGCACTGGCAACGTATGTTTTCTGATCAATTTTTGTGATTGTAAACAACATGTTCCGATGCACACTTTTAGAAACGTAGTCTTGCGTTAACTCATCTTGTTGTTTGGTTAGCGCAAATACTTC
This sequence comes from Erysipelothrix sp., assembly GCA_012511085.1. Lineage (GTDB taxonomy): Bacteria > Bacillota_I > Bacilli_A > Erysipelotrichales > Erysipelotrichaceae > UBA6182. The sequence goes on from JAAZGU010000022.1 coordinate 981, forward strand.
TTGCAACCACGGTTGATCAATCCCCGGTAAATTATTGCTGGTGATGATTGATTCATCATCTTCAAAGATAATGTGCATGATGTTGGGATCATTGGCACCATAAAGAATCTCATCATCCATCTTTAAACGATAATTATAAATAATGTTCTTTTGCGTGCGCTTAATGATTGAATACATTTGCGACCGCACAAAATTATCAATATTAAAGGATAAAAACATGAAGAAAAACATAGAAAAAACCACCACAAAAGCAATGATGATCATAAACAATTGCTGGGTCAGGGTGAGTTTCTTAAAAAACTTACGCATGGTTTAACCCCAACGGTAGCCAAACCCATAAATGGTATTCACATTAAATTCTGGCAACTTTTTTCTTAAACGGCGCATGGTATCATCAACCACACGATCCGAACCGAAATAATTCAACTGCCACACGGCATCTAAAATTTGAGAGCGTGAAAACGCAGTCCCTTTATTACGTACAAACAAAAGTAATAAATCAAACTCTTTTGTGGTTAAGTCAATTTCTAAATCACCTAAAAATACTTTTCGTTGAATTTCATCCACCAAATAACCGTCCACCTCAATGATGTTGGGTTGGTTTTTATAAACGCGTTTGATGATGTTGTTCACCCTTAAAACAAGTTCCTTGGGTGAAAACGGCTTGGTGATGTAATCATCACTACCCTTTTCAAGACCTATGATGCGATCAAACTCTTGATCACGAGCCGACATAAAGACAACCGGCACATCTGGAGTTTCATTTTTTATATATTCAAGCAGGTCAAAACCACTGCCTTGATCCAACATGATATCTAAAATCCACAACGAAACATCATCCGCCTGGGCGCCCACAAGAGCTTGTTGATACGTGGTGTAGGAACGCACCTCATAATCTTCCTTCTCGAGGTAACGCTTCACGAGTTCATTTAAATCTTTTTCATCTTCAACAACACAAATGACATGTTTCATCTTGCTCACCTCTTCTAATTATAACAAATAAAAAGACCCATTAAAGGCCTTTTGTCACAATCTTATTAATCACTTGGTCCACGTATTTGTGGCACGTGTCCAAGGTGTCCGCTTCCACCATCACCCGAATCAATGATTCTGTCCCCGAAGGTCGCACTAAAATTCGCCCTTCATCGTTCAGTTGGTAATTGATTGTAGAAATCAAGTCTTTCATCTCTTTATCGTCCAAGACTTTGTGTTTGTTTTTAACGGAAACATTCTTCAACACTTGCGGGTATGTCTTAAAATCACGCACCAAATCGCTCATGGATAAGCCGGTCTGCTTCTTAATTTCCAAGAGCTTCATGGCTGTCAACAAGCCATCCCCAGTCGTGCTGTGTTCACTAAAAATAATGTGTCCTGATTGTTCACCACCCAAGTTGTAGTTGTCCTCCACCATCTTTTGATGCACAAACTTATCACCAACACGCGTTTGAACCACCGCAACCTTATGCTTCTCTAAGGATTTAAACAAGCCTAAATTTGACATGATGGTCGCGACAATCGTGTTGTGATTCAGTTGGTCGTACTCATTGAGATGGGTTGCCACCACATACAAAATATGGTCGCCATTTAAAACACGGCCCTGCTCATCCACAACAATCAAGCGATCGGCATCACCATCAAAGGCAAAGCCAACATCCGCATTATGTTCAAGCACGGCTTTCTGCAAGGCTTCAGGATAGGTTGAACCGCAATGGTTGTTGATGTTCACGCCGTTGGGATGATCAAACAAAGTCACAACATCCGCCTCTTTTGCTTCAAGCAAGCGGCGTGCGGTTGTTGTAGCGCTCCCATTGGCAACATCAATCACAACCTTCATCCCTTTTAAATCCATATCAAACAAGGAACTTAACCATTCCAAGTAACTATCTAAACCACTTTGGTAATCGATGGTTTCCCCAATGCGAGTATCCACCGCAAGTGGAATCTTAAATTCATCATCAATAAAATCTTCAATCATCGCTTCTAAATCCGATGAAAGCTTCATGCCATCTTGATCAAAAATCTTAATGCCATTGTCATAATAAGGATTGTGTGATGCCGAAATCATCACCCCCGCATCAAAGTTATGATGGCGAGTTACATAAGCAACAGCCGGTGTCGGACTCACATGCATTAAATACACATCCGAACCACCACTACAAATACCGGCAGCCAAGGCATGCTCCAACATCGATGATGATAAACGCGTGTCCTTACCAATTAAAATCCGACCCTTTAAATCGTCATTAAAGTAATGTCCTAAATACAAGCCGATTTTAAAGGCTGTATGCACACTTAAGGTTTTGTTAGCTTCCCCACGAATCCCATCGGTTCCAAAATAACGTCCCATGTCATCCCCCTTTAACGAATCACGTTAATTTCAATTTCTTTTTTCTTAGGTTTAACCTGAATCAGTGATGTTGGCCCTTCGCTGTAAAGGGGCACCACTTGTTCGCCTAAACCAATATCAAACATATCAATGTAAATTTGAATATCATCAACATTCAAAGCCCCAATCCGATCCACCGATCCAAAGACCTCCACGTCCGTGTAAGCATCATCAGGATTAAGCAGCGTGAAACGATAATCTGCGTTGTTGTGACGGTAATTAATTGGCACATCCGTAAATGTTACGGATGACCCTTCCGTCAACGTAATTTCCAAGTTCACACGCGTTACACTTGACTTACGCACTCCTGATGGCAATGAAATCGTGTACACCATGTTGGTATCACCGGTTAAGGTTGTCGCATTGATTGGTACCCGCAGTTGTTCGATTTGCGATAAAATCGCATCGGGTCCATACAAGGTCACGGATTGATGATCCATCACAATCGCATCAATGGCTTTCCCATCCGGGATTTCACCCACAGGATCAACAACAACCGGTACTGTTTTATTGGGTGATGTCACCTCAACATCAGCCTTGATGGTTGCCGGAATCACATCCACATTGACACGTTGTCCCTGTTGATCATAAGCAACAATCGGAACTTCTTTATTAAAGGACTCCGTCACACCTTCCACATCGATGAAGGCCTTCACAAAGGCAATTTCTTTGATTGTATCTTCCGCTGCCCGAATAATGACTTCATTCAATTCGAGTTGTGGCTCACCCAGAACATACTCCAAGTCCATCTTATTAACGTTGACAAAGTCATAGTCTAAAACAAAGCGTGATGAAATCTTACGCTCGACTTTAACGATCGCGGTCGCGGGATTAATCGCAACATTCACACGCGGTGAAAAGTTTTGAGGCAACAAATTAACTTGATGCGTGCCCTCAGTTAAACCGGTTAAATCCGCAACGACTTGATACTCACCTTGGTTTTTTGTCATTTGAATATCTGCCAAATCCCCCACAATCAGTGCACTCACCGTTTGTGGTAAACCACTGACTTCATACACCTCATCGTTGGCGATCACACGCAAAGGGATGTTGTTGATGGTATCACCAGCGCCAGAAACGCCACCGTCAAAGATACCTTCACCCCCAAAGTTAATGGTCATGTATAACATCAAGGCCAAAACCAAGGCCACAATTTTACCGTATTGGTTATTAAATAAAAACTTATCAACAACGCCACTCAACCACCGAATCACACGCATGATCGATGTTTCGATGTTAGCGTAGGTACGCACAACACGTTTGGAACGCGAGGCAATCTGTTTCGCGAGTTCTGTCTTCTCTTGCGAATCGCGCACAACTGGTTTTTTCTTAGCCATCATGCTTACCTCCTTGTTCTTGATCAACATTCACGGAATCGATGCTCTCCACTTCAATTTTCCCATCGTCTTCTTTAAGTGGTTCAACAACTTGTTGATTTGGTTTCGATGCTTTCGCATCGCGTTCTTTCTTTGTGAAGATGCGTTGGAAAATTGGTTTTGTTGCTTTCTTTTGCTCAGGTTGACTTTGGTAATCGATTTCAACTTTCACATCGCTGCGATTGGTGAAAAGACCACGTCGTCCACGATCACGTTGCACGTGCACATCGATTTCTTCTTCAATGATGACACGGTTTAAATACTCACGTAAGGAAATACCATCCATCGGTGTCAAACTGCCTTCTTCTGCAACTGAAATCTTACCGGTTTCTTCCGAAACCACAATTGTGATGGAATCCGTAATCTCACTGATTCCTAAAGCTGCCCGATGCCGGGCCCCATAACGGGAAGGCAACTCGAGATTGGTCGGAGGAAAATACGCAGACGCACACGAAATCCGATCCCCTTGGATAATAACAGCACCATCATGGATGGGCGTATCCGTCGAGAAGATTGAGCGAATCACATCCGAGGTCACTAATGAGTTCATTGGTGAGCCGGTCCGAATGTAATCGATTAAAGATTGGGATTGTTCAATCGTGATTAAAGCTCCAATTTTATCCTCGCTTAATTGCGATGCGGCTAACACTAGTTCATCAACCAATTGTTCTTTTTCATTGCCTGTCAAGGTGGAAATCCGGGTGAAAACACTGGTTTTCCCAAGTTTTTCAAGCAAAGAACGAATTTCTGGTTGGAAAATAATAATGACCGCTAAAAAGCCCCACTGGATAAACATATCCGCCATCCACGCCACTGTTTTAAAACCAAAAAATGTGGAAAATGATTTAACAACCAAGACGAAGATGATGCCTTTAAAAATCTGAATGGTGCGTGAATTGTTCCGCACAATCTTCATCGTATAGTAAATCAACATCCACATTAAAGCGATATCTAAAACAATCCGCATGGTTTGGATGACACTTTGGATTGTCGCGTTATTAAACATAAGTCATCCTCCTTCGACATCCTTAATTATATCATAAATTGAAGG